>JBGSMR010000223.1:0-4418 GCA_041740065.1 Chthoniobacterales bacterium | reverse complement strand
CGCACCATCCGGGAACTCCGCCGCACCCGGCTGGCAAGCCCCCAAACCCGTCACAGACATCACAATCAGCACTAGCAGCAGCGTCGTGATAAATGGCGACGACGCGGAATACACAGAAATCACCGCCGCAGCCAGTGCCGCGCCATGGTCCATCGAGATCCAACCCACTATGTCCGGCGACGTGATTACAGGCTGGGAAGGGCGAGTCGCCACCGGTCGATTTTACACCGACCTAGACACCGCAACCATAGCTGTGTCTGGCCTCAATACATGGGTCACGATCTCTGCCGGACAATGGTGGTATCTGGACGGCGCGGTCAGCGCTCACGAGGTCGACACGGTGGAACTCACCCAAGGCAGCGTCCCAGCCAGAGTCACGCTCAGCGGAGCGACCCCGCCGGAGCAAACGAAATTTGCAAAAACCATCGCGCAAATCACCACCGCCCCTGGTGACGCCTCCCGACTCATCGCCGTCCCCTACACATCGACCAATCTCATCGCGCGGTCGATCACCTACGATGGCAACGTCGTGCTCTACCCGTTCCCCTTCTGATGCCAACGCTCATCACCGAAACCGATCTGCCATTTGCTATCCCAGAGGCGGCAGCTGCCGTGTTTCTCTTCGATAACGGAGGCGGTGGGCCGCCAGTCCAATACATAGGGACGGAGGTGGGCCCAGGCACAGATTACCCTATCGGCCTGACTCTCGCCCAAGCTGTAAAGGTATTTTACGGCACCTGCAAAGTCAGGATCACACAGACGACGTCGATAACTTTGGCATTTTCTGGATCGGGCGGGCTGTCGTCTTACACACGCACCGGATCCGGCACGACGGAGAAATACTCGGGCTTCTGGCAAAGCGGGGGATCGCCGATAGGTACCGACTGGACTATTACAGAGGGTCGAATAAAGAATCCGCAAAAGGGACACTTAATGCTGCGAGACGTAGATCAGCGCGAAATACCCGGCAAGAGAATACGCGGAAGCGCTCATCATGTCCTTCTGACGTCCATTCCACCCGATCCATCTTTCACTAGTGTTTTCTATGGCGACACTGCGCCTGGCCCAGCATGGGGGGAGACGACTGATACAGCCATTTCTCCGGAGGGGGAATCTTTCGAAGTACCAGTCCTTTACGACTCTTGGTCACTAAGTTGGTTTTGTGGAGGAATTTTCATTACGGGCGTTGGAACTTTCTATTCATCAGATTCGGTAGGTGCCCTCCCAGCAGCCGTGATGCAGGACGATTTGATATATCCATTAATAAATTGTAATGGAGGTGGTATCATGAACGCTTCATTTATCTTTCCAGGGAGGTCTTCACCAAACAACATTTATGTCCAGAAAGGAATTTATGGTCCCCCGATTATTCAGCAGCCCATCGGCACGTTGGATTTTTTTGGATATGGCGATGTGCAACTTTATGTGGAGGTCCCCGACATAGGGACGACTGTTCCCCATTTTACGTCAAGCGGCGCGTTGAATATGACTCTCTCGGAAGTTGATCCATTCGTCTACGAATGACTGGACAATTCAAGAGCAGGAGAGCCCCCTGCACAGCCCCTGCATCCCACATGCACAACACCCGACTTTCTCAAACCTCTGTCATTTATTCTCAAACCTCGTGGCGGGATACATCACGATCAGAAATCAAATCTCGGCATCCGTGTGCGTTTGTGTGGATCCGCATCATCTCGCATCTATTTTTCGGAACCTTCTTACGAACTCCCTCAAATTTACGCCGGAAAATGGTCGGATCACATTGACTGCGCACATTAAGGGTAAGGGCCGTGACTTGCGAATCTCCGTTTCTGATACTGGTGTCGGGATGAGCCCTGAGCAAATCTCTCGAGTGCTCAAACCGGAGGGTCCACTTATTTCCACCTTTGGCACTGCCAACGAGCGTGGCCTCGGGATCGGTCTGCGGATCACGCAGAACTTCATCGTCGCGAACCACGGCACGCTTTCAATCGAAAGTGTCCCAAAGAGGGGCAGCACCTTCTACATATGCCTGCCTCGAGCTTAACTCTCCTCCCCTAAGCTAGAGGAGGGTCAGCCTCGCAGGTCTTGGGCCTTGTAGTATTCAACCTCTCTGGCTTCCGCGAACGATTTGACTCTCAATGACAGCTCCGCAAGGGCGTCAGGAGACACATTTCGGAATTTTTCGAGCACGGCAGATTTGTCACGGAGGAATTCCGGCTTTTCGGCGCCGGTGATCAACACCGCGATCGGCTGAGAAAGCGCGAAGAAAAGACAGTCCTGAATGGTCAAGTGACCAGGCACCACGGGATCTTTAGTGGACCAGCTTACCTCACCGTTCATCTCCTTCTCAGCAAAAAAATGTCCGTCAGCAAGGGTTTTCATAGCAAGGATGCCATATCCGGCGGCCTGAGCGACCGGTAGCACCTCGCGAACAAAGCTGTGCTCGCTCACTGCATCGACGGGATTGATGGGAAACTGGCAAGCCACAAAGGCATCCCCGGCCTCCTGAATCATGCGGAGGTGGGCGTAAGGGCTTTCATGGCCAGTGAAGCCGAGGTGGCGAACCAAGCCCTTTTCGCGAGCATCCATCGCAAATTTCAGGACCCCTCCCGCGAGACGCTTCTCGACATCCTCCGGCGAAGAGAGCGCATGGAGCTGCCAGAGATCTAGACGGTCGGTCTTCAGCCGCCGCAGCGAGCCTTCTAAATGCTCCCGCGCCTGTGTCGCATCGACCGCTGTCGTTTTCGTCATCAAAAAAATCTCATCCCGATCACTGGGCGCGAGGCAGCGACCATACCGCTCCTCGCTGGTGCCGGGGCCATAACCTTCCGCGGTGTCAAAAAATCTAACCCCCTCTTCGAGGGCAGCTTCAATCGTTTTTTGTGCAAGCTCCTCAGAAGTCCAGCCGATGTGAAAACCGCCAAGCCCGAGAGCCGTGACAAACTCTCCCGTTGAACCCAGCTGACGCCTAGGAAGCACTTTCCCCATCCGATCGGAACTTGACGCCAAGAGAGGCGGAGGCAGGGCGGCAGCTAAACCCGCTGCCGAAAGACTAAGAAGGAAATCCCGGCGCTTCATTGATTCCGAGTGAGGGAAGCAGAATTCGGGTTCGCAGTCATCACAATTGCATTGCCGCGGATTTGGTATTTTTCGCCATAGGCTTCCATTCCTCAAAGACCTTCCGGAGGAGCTGTCAAGATTCCAGCGGATTGTTACGTGCGTTTTTTGTGGTTCGTTGCTAGTTTCCCGCCAATGAAGATTGTTGTTGCTTACTCCGGCGGACTGGATACGTCCGTGATATTGAACTGGCTGAAAGAGACCTACTCCGCCGAGGTCGTGGCATTCTGTGCAGATATCGGACAGGAAGAAGAGTTGGACGGCTTGGAGGAGAAGGCGCTTAAAACCGGCGCATCCAAATGTTTTGTTGATGATCTGCAAGAGGAATTTGCACGTGACTTCATCTTCCCGATGCTTCAGGCGGGTGCCATCTATGAAGGTCAATATTTTCTAGGCACAAGCATCGCACGGCCCCTGATTGCCAAACGAATGGTGGAGATCGCCCGCTCCGAGGCCGCGGATGCAATTGCCCACGGCGCCACCGGAAAGGGCAATGACCAAGTCCGGTTCGAACTAGCTGCAGCAGCCCTGGAACCGGATCTGGACGTCATTGCACCGTGGCGGGAAGAGCGGTTTCGCGAGCAATTCCCCGGTCGATCCGAGATGATTGCTTATTGTGCCGAGAAAGGCATTCAGATCGAGGCCTCTGCTAAAAAACCATATTCGATGGATCGAAACCTGCTCCACATTAGTTATGAGAGCGGCATTCTTGAAGACCCATGGTTCGATGCCAGCGATGCCTCAAACAAAGAGATGTTTAAACTGAGCGTTGCGCCCGAAGACGCGCCGAACGAATCAGAGATCCTGGAGCTGACCTTTGAAAAAGGAAACTGCGTCGCAATCAATGGAGAAGCATTGTCTCCCCTGGCGGTCATGAAAAAGCTCAACGTCCTCGGCGGCAAACACGGGGTGGGCCGCGTGGACATGGTCGAAAACCGGTTCGTCGGAATGAAAAGCCGGGGTGTTTACGAGACGCCAGGCGGTACCATCCTGTATCATGCCCATCGGCGCATGGAGTCGCTCACGATGGATCGGGAGGTGATGCACCTCCGTGATTCACTTATCCCAAAATACGCGACGCTCGTTTACAATGGATTTTGGTTCGCTCCTGAAAGAGAGGCTTTGCAGGCACTAGTCACGGAGTCTCAGAAGAACGTCACCGGCGATGTCCGGCTGAGGTTGTTTAAAGGAAATGTCATTGCTGCTGGCGTGCGCAGCCCCGTCAGCTTGTACAACCCGCACATCGCGACGATGGAAGCAGATCCCACCAAGGCATACAATCAATCCGACGCCACCGGCTTCATCCGCCTCAACGCGCT
>JBGSMR010000219.1:0-4024 GCA_041740065.1 Chthoniobacterales bacterium | reverse complement strand
CGGGAACACACACGCTTTGATCAAGCGAGCCGCAAGCTTGCAGATACTACGCTTGTCGTGATGCGGGCGTGGGCGGTGTACAGCCCGTCGATGACGTTTTTAACCTCGTGCGGGCTCGTTGCTGTGGTGGGTGTGGGCGGAATGCTCGTGCTGGGTGGATCAATGGATATTGGAACCCTGTTTGCGTTCACGGTGCTGGCTCCATTTCTATATGATCCAGTGGGGCGATTGCATTCCTTGAATCAAATTATCCAAGCGGGCCGCGCCGCCGGGGAGCGGGTGTTCGAAATCCTGGATGCGGATGTCGAGCCGGGCATTCAGGACAGTGCGGGCGATGGGGCTGACGCGCACGCGATTCGCGGCAGCGTCCGATACGACCAGATCGGGTTTTCGTATGGCGATTCTGCAGCGATTCTTTCGGAGATTTCCTTTGAAGCGAAGCCAGGTGAGATGATTGCATTGGTTGGGCCTACGGGTGCGGGAAAAAGCACATTGGTCAATCTCCTCGTCCGGTTTTACGAAGCCACGAGTGGAACGATCCTTCTGGACGGCACTCCGATTGAAAGCATCTCCAAGCGGCGGCTCCGCGAGTCGATCGCGATGGTCACCCAGGAAAGTTTTCTTTTCAACGGAACCACGGCCGAGAACCTGCGCGTGGGAAATCCCGATGCGACGGATGAGCAGATGTGGGAAGCTTTGCGTGCGGCCAATGCTGAAGATTTTGTCCGACGGATGCCGAATGGCCTGCATAGCCCCGTCGGAGAGCGTGGAATAAAACTCAGCGTGGGGGACAAACAACGGATTTCCATTGCCCGGGCGCTTCTCAAAAATCCGCCAATCCTCATCCTCGACGAAGCGACCGCCAGCGTCGATACGACGACGGAGCGCTTAATTCAGTCGGCCTTGGACCGTTTAATGTCCAACCGCACGAGTTTTGTCATCGCACACCGCCTATCAACCGTGCAGCACGCGGATCAGATTTTGGTGCTGGAGCGGGGACGCATTGTCGAGCGTGGCCGGCATGACACGCTTCTCAGCCAAGGGGGCCTGTATGCCTCGCTCTGCCGAAGCAACTTTCTCAGCGAGACGCCGTCAACGATTCAAACCGCCTAAATGCTTCCGCCCATGTTTTCTCATCCTGAGGAGAGAATGGAGTTACTGGAAACGACGCTGCGACGCACTCGCGCAAGGCGTTGAGTGAGCCGAGTTGGTTTGCAGTAATCGCTTGGATGAGGATATTTCCGATGGCGGTGCCCTCGACGGGTCCGGCAATTACCTTCCGCCCGGTAGCGTTGGCGGAAAACTGATTGAGCAACGTGCTTTGGCTGCCTCCTCCGACGATATGAAGCGTCCGGATGGTGCGGCCGGTCAGCGATTCAATATTAGAAAGCTGGCGGCGATACATGAGCGCTAGGCTCTCGAAAATGCAGCGCACAAATGCCCCCGGAGAATCGGGAGCTGGTTGGTTTGTTTCGCGGCAGAACGCCTCAATTTTCTGCGGCATCTCCCCGGGTTTTACAAATCGCTCGTCGGCAGGGTCGATGATGGATACCAGTCCTGGGGCGCTGGTCGCTAGATTGGTAAGTTCGGAATAGTTAAAAATCCTACCCTCGGCCTCCCAGCTTCTTCGGCATTCTTGAAGGATCCAAAGACCCACCACGTTTTTCAAAAACCGAGTGGTTCCTCCGTAGCCCCCTTCATTGGTGAAGTTCGCGGCTTGGGATGCCGCATTAATTAGTGGTTCTGGCAACTCGACACCGATCAGGGACCACGTGCCGGAACTCAAAAATGCCCAGTCGTTGCTCTCGGCTGCGGGCACGGCTGCAACGGCGGCGCCGGTGTCGTGCGAGCAGGTGGCGATGACGTCCACGGTGGAATCTAATCCGGTCTCGCGTGCGATTGGTGCGGTGATCGGACCCAAGCGGGTGCCTGACGGCACGATTTCCGGAAACACCCGCGATGGCAATCCAAATGCATCCATCAACGGTTGAGACCAGTTTTTGATTCGTGGATTGTAGATTTGCGTTGTGCTGGCCGAGGATTCCTCAATGCAACCCACGCCGCTGAAGAGGTAGTTGAAATAATCCGCGATGCATAAAAACCGATCTGCGGCATCCATGAGCGCCGGGCTATGCTCCAGATCGGAACAAAGCTGATAGAGGGTATTGAACGCCATAAATTGCAAGCCCGTCTGCTCGAAGATCACATCTTTCGAGACGCGTGCGGTGGCCGACGCATACGCCACATCGACGCGCTCGTCGCGATAGACGTATGGCGGAGCCAGCATGGGCTGTCCGGCTCCTACCCAGACGTAATCGACACCCCAGGAATCGACGCTGAGGCTCGTGACGGGAACTTCGCGCGTGGCAATTTTGTTCAACCCCACTTTGAGTTCGCGGAATGTCCCAAGGATGTCCCATCGCAAACTTTCACCGATCCGCACGGGCAGATTGGGAAAGCGATGAATCTCTTCAAGTGCAAGAGTTCCATCTGTAAGCGTGCCAAGCATCACGCGTCCGCTCTCGGCACCGAGGTCACAAGCTATAAAGTAGGAGGGCATTTAGGGGCAGTTAACCAGAAGTGGAGGTGCGGATCAATTTCGATATTTCACCGGATTTCGCTTGATGGAAGGCATCCACAGGAAAAGGCTGCGAATGTGAGTGTTGAAATTAAGTTCACGCCGGACGGACTGGTGCCGGCGATCATTCAGGAAGCAACCGGAGCAGATGGTCCGCCGCGAGGCCGGGTGCTCATGTTTGCTTGGATCAATGCGGAGGCATTGGAAAAGTGCAAAGAGACCGGCCTGATGCATTATTGGAGCCGGTCGCGCAAAAAGCTATGGCTCAAAGGCGAGACAAGCGGTCACACGCAGCGTATTGTGCGATGGTTTGTCGATTGTGATGCGGATGTGCTCCTTTTTGAAATTGAGCAAGCTGGCGGTGCCTGCCACACCGGGTATCACAGTTGTTTTTTCCAGCAACTCGGGATGCAGGGAGAGCCGTTGGTGATCAAGGAAGGCAAAGTTTTTGATGACAACTCGGTCTATTCCGCGTGATCCGGAGATCTGGGTTGCAGCGTAATCTTTGCCATGAATAGCATCCCCTCTTGCATAATCGACCTGATCGTATCCCTCTGCGCCGAGGGCGAATGGGCGATTGGTGAAGTGGTCGTCGGGGGTGATTTTTCGATCCGACACCGTGCGGATACCGGCCTTAACGCTGCGCAGCTTGCAATCAAGACCTCGCCGGAAGCGGCAAGAGAGATCGCAAAATATGATGCCTCGGGCGTTTACCGTCCGTTGAAGACGGCGCCGACATTGAAGCGCGGATGGGCGCTCCTGCTTGAGAGCGCAGCCGACGTCCGGGTGGCGCTTGATTGCCTCTATCCCGCCGCGATGGGCACTTACCTCGAGGCGCTGCGCGGCGCACTCGTGCCGACTCCACTGCGTGAAACCCTTAACCGTCAGACGGGGATGTATCGTTTGACTCAGTTGACCCGAGATGACCAGGCGGATGAGCTTATTTTAAGCATGTGCAATTCGAAGTCCGGGTGTCTACGGTGCTTGATTTGGGACCTGTCTCCCGGTCGCCATCAACCGCTCACGGAGCCGCTCCACGCATCCTGGCCGACGCGTGAGGTTCCATTGATTTGTGTGGAAGCCTGCAATTTGCTGGTCGCTGCATGCCGGTCTTTGGGCAAACTCAACCTGCCCACTGCCAATAAGCCCGCAACTCCATGAAAAATCCACTGCTGCGCTGGGGCATTCTTGGCACAGGGCGCATTGTTCGGCAGTTCATCGCGGCGCTGGCCGAATCTGGCAGCGGCACCGCTGTAGCCTCCGGCAGCCGCAACGCTGAATCCGCAGCGCGCTTCCAGAAAGACTTCGGGCAACTGCGATGTCACGCGAGCTATCGTAAATTGCTCGACGATCCTGAGATTGACGCCATTTACGTCGCTACGCCGCATCCCTTCCATCTCGAATGGGCAACGGCCGCACTCAATAAAAAAATCCCCGTACTCTGCG
>JBGSMR010000307.1:0-2935 GCA_041740065.1 Chthoniobacterales bacterium | reverse complement strand
CCGGCACGGATCGCGCCACGGGCAGCCATCGGTGATCGCGGACGTTCGGTCCAATCAATACAATGCAGCCCTCTGAAATTGGTCGTAGTTACGATAAGATAGCTCATATATGGCGTGAGCCCCATCTACGATCGAACGGACTCGCGGCCCACCAACGGGCCATTCAATTCTGCGGATCCGGCAGAAAAGCTCTCGATATCGGTTGCGGATGCAGCGGACGCTTCATAGATCTTCTGACTAAGAACCAATTTGACGTCGAAGGCATCGATATTTCAACTGAGATGATCCGATTGGCCCGCGAGACTCATCCTCATATTCGTTTTTATTGTGAGGATATTCGTCGGTTGCCGCTTCCTCAGGAATACGACTTCATCACCGCTTGGGATAGCATTTGGCATCTCCCCCTAAACGACCAAGAACCAGTTATTCGGAAGATTTGCTCCGCACTTGCACCGAATGGAGTCTTTATTTTTACGACTGGAGGACTCGACGAGCCTTCGGAAAAGTCAGATTCATCCATGGGGCCAACGGTATACTACAGTGTTTTGGGCATCCCAAAGACCCTTGATCTGCTCGCAGAATGCGGATGTGTGTGCCGACATCTTGAGTTTGATCAATATCCAGAGAAGCATCTCTACATCATTGCGCAAAAGACCGAACCAGGCGCTGCAGCCAACCCCTAGCCGCTTCGCTCTTGGGGTTGCGCGAGCCCACAACTTCCAGAAGATCACCAGACAAATTCTGTTGCCCGTTCGGGATGGCTGAGCTTAACGGTAGGCCAAAAATATGAAGACGCTCTATATCCTTTCATTGGCGCTTCTGATGGGATGTCAGTCGTTTGTCGACGAGACTCCCGCCCGAATCAATGACACTACATGGACTTTTGATGGTTCGGGCACTCGCCACATTATTTTTCGTGCGAGAGAGGCAAAACCAGCTGTAATTTCATCATCGGACAAAGATCTTGTTTCGATCTCAGCCACGGCGAAGGGCGGGGCAAGTGGCTACCATTCGTCAGACCCGGATTGGAAAGAAACGCCTGCTCACGATTAGGGGATGGACTTCGTCGGCCGCAAGTTTGGCACTACTCTGATAATTTGCCTGCTATACGCCTGTCAAAAAGAAACTGTTGGTGAAAGATGGTTCGGGGAATTTTCCAAGTGTGTGATAAAGAGCGACTTGGCGAGCGTTTTCGGTTCGAAAACCGTAGCTACGTTTTAGGGTCAATTTGACTTTGGCATTGAGGCCCTCGACGCCGCCACTGGAGAAGCGTTTTTTGGCCTCGAAGTAGTTGAGGAGCAATCTGCGGTGGGTGGTGAGAGAAAGGGCAACTTTCTTGAGGGGATCGAGGCGTGAACGGGCGACTTTGTCGCACCAAGAATCGAGGAATTTGGCAGCCCATGTGGGCGAACGGTAGGTCCAGAAATGTTGAAAGGTTTCGACAAGCAGGAAGGCACGCAGGGTGCGCAGGGCACTGCCTTGGATTTCACGCATGCGACGGCGCTGGGTTTTGGTCCAGTTGCGGCGTTTTTTCAGGAAGGCCCAGCGCATTTTCTTGAGCAGGTGGGGCGAGACCAGCGGCAGCGCGGGAGCGGGTCTCCTCGCGACGGACGGTATCAATGGCCTCGTTGAGCTTTTTGACGATGTGGAAGCGGTCGAGGATGTGCAGGACATTGGGCAGAAAGTAGGCGGCACTGTTGAGATAGGGCTTCCACATGTCCGAACACAGGAAGCGGATGCCCTTGCAGAAGTCCTCACCGAAGACCTCGAAGAAGAGATCAAAGGTGCTCTCCGTGCGATCCTCACCGATCCAGAGCAATCGCTTGCAATGGTCGTCGATCTGATAAACCAGCGTCCAGAATTTGGCTTTTTTACCGACATAAATCTCATCGACGCCGAGGGCGGTAACCCCGGAGAGATCGCGGTGTTCAATGCCGAAATCCACGACCCATTCCACAGCCCGGTAAACATCGGCCCACTGGACATGGAAACACCGGGCAACCTCCGCCCAGGACAAGAGCCGTGCCCACTGTGCCAAAAAGAGTCGGAAGACATCGCTGTTGCGGTGCTTGCCACTGGCCCACGGCACCCGTTCGATGGTTGGTCCGCAGTTCCGACAGTCGATGCGCCGGGGCGCATAGGCGAGAACCACGCAAAGCTCCCAGAGCGGAACGAACCCCCACTGGCGTTCGGGCTGCCGGTCATACCCCGCTCCCTTCTTTCCGCACCCCGAACAGATCCCGCGACTGCCCCGGCGTTCGGAGACTTCCACCCGCAGGGTCTTGGCTTTGTCCGGGTCCCAATTTGATTTGCGGTAGATAAAGCCCTTGATGGGGTGAATCTCTCTGAGTATCCTTCCAAGCGTTATGTCACACATAACGGCTGGTTTATAGGAGCCCGTCCGGGCTCCGCCAGCCTCACTTCTCTTTCATTGACCCAAACTCCTCCCATCTGTTCCCCCAAGAGGAGGGGGTTCGGGGGAAACGTGGTTCCCCCGTCCAACTCCTCCGCGCTCTAGTGCCACTTCCTTCACTCAATCTCGCCCTTCTTACCCACAGTTTTTTACGAAGAGCCCTAAATTCCGCGAAGAACCACTAAATCAAATTTGGTCCAGAAATCCGTTGCACCTCAAACTTTCCAGTCGGTGATGAGGGAGTTGCGATAAATTACCTCTCCCTCTTTTTCAATGATGGTCACTTCCAGCCAGTTGACCCGCAGCGGTACCACCTCCTTGTGAGACGGACTGACGATCACTGGCGTAATCGCACTGGGAAAGTGGGTGCACTCCCCGTTCTCGGGCTCAATGTGTGAACAGTGCGGGCAGTGAATGTTTTCCGATTGGGAAGAAAAATACCACGTGCCATCCAGGGCGATGAGCCGGGAATTTCCCCCCGCACGCACCGGAACCGATGCCCGGAAGATAGAATGGAGGGGG
>JBGSMR010000180.1:0-2665 GCA_041740065.1 Chthoniobacterales bacterium | reverse complement strand
GTCCGCCCCACCCTCAAGGCTGCGGCACAGGCGGATTCATGCGAAATTCCCAGTTGGGAAAGCGATTGATCCTCACTTCGAACTCGCGGAATGCCGCAAGGCTGCGGCGGAGTTTGGCATAGACATCATTTCCGGCCGAGTAACCCTGAAATCCATACCAGCCGTCGAATCCGAGCTGATGGAGCTTCCGTACGATTGCGAAGTTGTCCATCTCCCCTTCGTCTATGGGCTCGATCGTCGCAGGAAGACCCGCCGGGTTGGGTTTACGACTGCCATTTAAGTTCACCCCGTGCAAATGCGGATGGAGACGTTCGAGCAATGGATAAACCGGACAATTATCCACGGAAAACCAGTGCATTCCACAAAAGTTCAGTCGGAGCTTCGGATGTGGCAAGGCCGAGATCAATCGAAGCTCATCGTCAGATTTCTCCAGCCAGAAGGTAAGGTGCGGATAAAGTGCGATTGTGATGCCGCGGCGATCAGCAATTTTTAAAAGCCGCTCGAGTGCTCTCAACGCCGCGGAATCATGCAGCGGATCGGAAGGCTTCCATTCACACCCGGTCCCCGTCAAAGCAAGGTCCAGAGTGGTGCAGCCTTCCATCCGTTCCAAGGTGTCCACAACTTTGCGGTTTGAAGGGTGACTTTCGGGAAGGCTCAAGTCCAGGACCTGATACACGGCGGCCACCTCGAGTCCAAATTTTTCGCGCACCGTGGCAAGTTTTGAGAAGTCATCCCACGTACTTTGCCAGTCACACCAAAAGAGGTAATACATGCCATCATACCCGAGGTCCTTGAGCATCTCGGCCCGGGTTTCGAAGGAATAGTGACCCGTGGAATTATAAAACCACGTGTCCATAGCAAAAATTTTAGCCGGCATCGTGTGTTATCGTTTAAGAAGTTGGATTTGTCCGGTCTCGGCACATTCGTAGATGGCGCGAATGAGTTCGAACGAGAAAAGGGCATCTTCGTTCACGTAAGCCGGCGACTCCTCGCCGCGCACCGCTCGATCAAAATAGACCATCGGCTTGCTGTGCATGTGCTCGTCATCAGCCTTCGGCACTTCGATTTCCTCGGTGACCCGCTGACCTGCCCGGTCGTAGGAATGCCAGAGGTGGCCCTGGCCGTCGGTGATCCACTCCCACTTCACAGCGCCCTTTGTTCCTTCGATCTGATAGGTCATCGGAGCCGCCGGGCTTTCGTCCCCGTGGGTGCAAAATGCGCGTTCGTAGTCCACCACGACCGGACGGTTATTTTGCGAGAAAAACCGCAACGTGGCACCCGCGTGGCTCTCCACATCAAAGACGCAATCCGTCGGGTCAATTGCCGTCTCCGGTCGGCTCGTCCAAGCTTGAACGACCTCGATCTGATCGGGGTTTAGCGCATCGAGCATCGTCGTCAATTCGTAAGGCCCCCAGTCGGAGACCGGACCGCCGCCGTTTTTACTTTTATCGATGAAGAACCGGCTGCCGGGCTGATACTCGATCCCGGTCCGACAGCGAGTCTGACGGATGACCATCGTGGCGTGATAGATTTCACCCAGTTGGCCGCTTGCGATCAAATCACGGACTGCACCAGTAACTCCGCTGTTGGCAATGCGCGTGCTGCAACAACCAAGGAGTTTACCCGCCTTTTTGGCAGCAGCCAGCATCTCGCGCCCCTCATCCCGGCTGATTCCGAGGGGTTTCTCGCAGAGAACGTGCCGACCGCTCGCGAACGCTTCTTTCACCATGGCGAGATGGAGAAACGGGGGGGCAGCTACCACGACAAAATCATCGGGCGTCGCCGCGCGGCTCGTGAGCATTGTCTGGTAGTCCGCAAAAGTCTCGGCCCTCGGCACAACCTTACGAAATTCCTCCAACGCAGCCGGAGAGGGATCAGCAACACTAATCAAGCAAGATTCACCATCCGCCAGTCTCGCAAGCGCAGCCGCATGACTGAACCGGGAAATGAATCCGGCACCAATAAAGAATATAGAACGAGGAGTAGTAAGCATGAGCAAAAGCGTGCGATGGGTTATGAGTTTTTCACAAAAAGAACTTCATCACTCTGCCTGAGAATCTCCTCTGAGAGAATAGACAAAGCGCACCATAATTTGTACAAAACGCGCATGAATTACTTTTCCGGATTGGAGATTACGTTCTGCGGACACCTCCCGCACCATTCGCTCCCGGTGCGAGAGCGTTGGCGGAATTGGGCTATCAATTACGCCCACAGTGGCGTTATGAGCTATCGCTACGAGAACGGCGAACGGCAGGAGAGCCACGCACCTCTGGCATGGTGGGTGATTCCGGGAAAAAGTTACGAATTCGAAGCAACTTCGGGCACTTGGGATCACCATTACGCCGTGTTTGAAGGAAGGCGGATACAACAATGGCTGCGAGGCGGGCTATTTCCTCAAGACCGCTTTCCCTTCATTCCGATCGTCGACGCCAATCCCTTCAAGAAGAAATGGGACGACCTCTTGGAACTCTGTCGAAGAACCCCAGGCGCCACCTCGCCGCGAGCGACGCTCCTACTCGAGGATCTGCTCCTTCAGATGCGCGAGGAATCGCAACGCCCGCAGACACTGATACCGGCGCAGATTCATGTTCGTCGCGTTATTTCCAAGATGCAGAGCGATCCGTTGAATGCGGACCGCTGGTCAAAAGCGCACGAAGAATGCGGT
>JBGSMR010000164.1:0-7093 GCA_041740065.1 Chthoniobacterales bacterium | reverse complement strand
ATAGCCAATCGAGCGCCTCTTGTCCGTCTTTCACGTGAAAGATGTTGTTGGCGAGATTTCGTTTATTCAGCGTGCGCAAGGTCATTTCTGCGTCGCGCGGGCTGTCTTCGACGAGGAGGACTTCGACTGCTGGGTTGCTGTTGTTCATATTAAGTGAGGGATTGGGTTGGTAACGTAAAATAGAAGGTCGCGCCTTCATTGGGTTTTGATTCTGCCCAGACTTTGCCACCATGGCGGTGGATGATGCTCTGAACCAAGGCGAGGCCGACCCCCGTGCCCTCAAATTCTTCCTCGCTGTGCAGTCGTTGAAACACACCGAACAACTTATGGAGGTACTTCTCATCGAAGCCCACGCCATTGTCTCTCACGTGAAAAGTGATTTCGTCGTTTATGTAACTGCTGCCCACCTCGATAAGTGGACTCGGCCGCGGGCGCGAAAATTTGATCGCATTGCCGAGGAGATTTGCAAAAACTTGGCGCAGCATCGGAAGATCGCCGCCTATCTCTGGCAGCGTTTCCAGCTCGAAACGCGGCGCGGATGTCGGCTCGGCGCGTGTTAAGCTCTCGAATTCTCCGCGGACCAGACTGGTCATGTTGATCGTCGTTCTCCCCATTTTTTGGCGGCCGAGGCGGGAGAATGTCAGCAGGTCATCAATCAATCGGCCCATCCGCTTAGCCTCGCTGCTCACCACGTCCAGTAACCGCTTACCTTCCGCATCCAACAACATGGCGCAATCCTCTTGGAGCATGCTCACATAGCCGTTCACTCCGCGTAACGGCGCGCGCAGGTCGTGTGATACGGAATAGGCGAAAGCCTCAAGCTCCTTGTTGGCGGCCTCAAGCTGCGCTGTGCGCTGTAGCACGCGATCCTCCAAATCTTCATTGAGCTGCTGAATCCGTGCATCTGCAAGTTTGCGTTCGGTGATATCCAGTGAGACGCCTCGCATGCCGACGCAGTTGCCGGTTGCATCGTTGACCCGCTCGCCGCGGACGAGCATCCATCCTGGATTTCCATCCGGTCGGACCATCTCCAGTGTGAGTTCATACGGCGTTCCGGATTCTAATGTGTGCGCGAAGCTCGTGGTTAATTGTTGCCAGCTTTCCGGTGTGAACAATTGTTGGTGCTCTGGATAGGGGGGCGGTGGCAGTGCCGGGTTCAATCCATATATCCGGTAAAGCTCTTCCGACCAAGTCACCACGTTCGTTTCGACTTCGAAATACCAATTGCCGAAGTGTGCGATGCGTTGTGCCTCATTTAATTCCGCCGTGCGTTGCTGCACACGTTTTTCCAAAGTTGCGTTCAGTTGGCGGATTTCCTCTTCTGCCTTTTTTTGTTCCGAGATATCGGTGTTGGTGCCGAACCACTGGAGCACATGGCCCTGGGTGTCTTTGAGGGGTACGCCGCGTGTCAGGAACGAGCGGAACAGTCCGTCACTGCCGCGCAAGGGAAGGATCATCTCAAAACCTTTCCCGGTGGCAATGGATGTCTGCCAGATGTCCAGCACGTTGGGGAGTGCGACGGGGTCATGAACTCGCTGCCAGCCCCAGCCTTCCATCTGCTCGGGTGTCGTGCCGGTGTAGTCATACCAGCGACGATTATACCAGTAAATCCAGCCATCAGCTCTAGCGATCCATGCGAGGTGCGGAATCGCGTCGGCCATGGTGTGAAAATTTTGTTCGCTCTGCCGCAACGCTTCTTCCGCTCGTATGCGTTCCGTGATGTCGCGTGCGATTTTCGAGGCGCCGGTGATTCTGCCCTCGTGATCGGTGACCGGGGAAATCGACACGGAGACATGGATTCGCGTGCCGTCCTTGCGCACCCGGACGGTGTCAAAATGCTTTACGAGCTCGCCACGCCCGATGCGCATCAAAATCTCAGCTTCCTGCGCCAGATCCTCCGGAGGAAATAGAATTTTGGTTGATTGGCCGATCGCTTCTGTCGCGGAGTAGCCGAATATTTTTTCCGCGCCAGGATTCCATGTGGTGATTACCCCGTCGAGTGTTTTGCCGACAATGGCGTCATCCGAAGAATTCACCAGCGCCGCCAGTGCAGCTCCGGCCTCTTCAGCGTGTTTGCTGGCCGTGATGTCCGCGCAAATGGCCACATACTGCCGCGGCTTCCCTCCCTCGTTGAGGAAGGGGACGATCGTCGCAGCTATCCAATAAAATGAGCCATCCTTCGCCCGGTTCTTTATGTCGCCATGCCAGACCTGACCGCTCGCGATTGCCGTCCCTATTTCGTGAATGAACTCCTTCGTGAATGAACTCCTTCGAGTGGTATCCGGAATTAATGATTCTGTAATCCTGCCCAAGTAATTCCTCGCGCGAATATTGCGAGTTTGCGCAGAACTTGTCGTTGACGAAGGTGATCTTTCCTTCGGAATCGGTGATAACCACACTGGCGTGCTCGTCGAGCGCAGCTCGCAAGTCGGCGACTTCACGACCCCTCCCGGCTGACGCTAGCTCAGATTGAAGCGGGGCACTCACCGGATCTTTTCATGGATGGGTTGGGGCGGGTGATAAGGCAGAGTCCGCGTGAGGCTTTTCGTTGCAACGATTCGACTCAGCTTGTCGACTTGCGCGGGCGGTTTGTCTCGTAAGAACACGACCTCAATAAATAGCGCCAAGATGGTTAGGATGCACGACAATTATAGATCGCGTTCCAGAGGTCGGTTGCTCTCGATGCCGATTGGAATTGGGCGGTGGGGCGGAACAGAACTACAGCACGCGGTGGAATTTGGCGCGCTCTGCGCGAAACGCCCTCCAACGTAATTGGCCAATTCGAGTGTCGACTAGGGCCACGAAATGCGCTTATCTTTGGAGCGTCTTAAATCCTTAGTCCGATTGGGCTTTCGCAAAATCTTAAACTTTCATCATTCATCTTATCATTATGGCCGATTCACATCGATTCCGCTCCGGTGTCCTCTTCGGGGACGAAGTCAAAGAACTTCTCGATTACGCAAAGGCAAACGCGTTTGCTCTGCCGGCGGTCAATTGCATTAACACGAATTCCGTCAACGCCGCCCTCGCGGCAGGTCGGGAAGTTGGATCGCCGATGATGATTCAGTTCTCCAACGGGGGCGCTCAATTTTTCATTGGCAAAGGCGTGAGCAAGGAAGCGCAATTGGGGCCGATTCTTGGAGGCATCGCTGGTGCCCACTACGTCGATGCCGCTGCCAAAGCTTACGGCGTACCCGTCGTTCTCAATACAGACCATTGTGCTAAGAAGCTTTTGCCCTGGGTGGATGGATTGCTCACCGCCAGCGAGGAGCAATTTTCAAAAACCGGCCGCCCGCTCTACAGCTCCCACATGCTCGATCTCTCCGAGGAGCCGTTGGAGGAAAATTTGGACACCTGTGCCGCGTATCTCGCGCGGATGGCCAAGATAGGAATGACCCTAGAGATCGAACTCGGTGTCACGGGCGGCGAAGAAGACGGCGTAGACAATTCGGACGTGGACGAATCCCGACTTTATACCCAACCGGAGGAAGTGGCTGAGGCGTATCAAAAACTCCTGGCAATCAGCCCAAATTTCACCGTCGCGGCAGCATTTGGCAACGTGCATGGCGTTTACAAGCCGGGTAACGTTAAACTTAAACCGACGATTCTCAAGGACTCACAGGATTACATTGAAAAGACATTGGGCACGGGACCAAAACCAGTGAATTTTGTTTTTCACGGGGGCTCAGGATCGTCCCGCGAGGAAATCCGCGAAGCTATCGGATACGGCGCGATCAAGATGAATCTCGACACCGACCTCCAGTGGGCGTTCTGGGATGGAATCCGCGAGTATGAGGCAAAAAACCACGACTTTCTCCAAGGCCAGATTGGCAACCCGAACGGCCCTGACAGCCCGAATAAGAAGTATTACGACCCGCGCGTGTGGCTCGCTGCCGGTGAGGGTGCGTTCACAAAGCGTCTGATCCTTTCGTTTGAGGATCTGAATTGCATCGGCAAAAATAAATAACCGGTGCGCGTGGAAGCGGCGACAGCTCGTCGTCGCTTCCAGGAAAACTCAACCGGATTGCAAGAATATCCGGATTTGCGGAAGCGCGTCCTTGCTGTAACCGCGCGAAAAGTTTGAAATGGGTCGTAACTTCGAGCCAGAAAGGGTCACCTGCGGAAAGTTTGAAATGGCCCACTTTCCGCGACCCTGTCGCGAGTTAGTCGCCTGGGGTTGGCGGAGGTCTCCGATACGTGTCCAAAAACCGTGCGATCGCCAGCCTCTGCAATGCATCCGGGTCGCGTACCAAGACATACGGCGAGTCCAGAGACGCTATCGCGTGCGGGTAGATCGCATGCCACGCCTGCCCCTCGGGCGTCCCCATGTACGGCGGAAACGCATCTGCCCGATCCGCGCCGATAAACTCATAGACTGCGGTCCAGAATGTCGTGCTGGATACCGGATACTCCCCGTAGATGTCCACCATCAGCCCCGGCTCCCGCTCATCTGCCACGCGAGCCAACGTCTGCTTAAATGTGATCGGCTCCGCTGCCGATGCCAGTAACGGCATCAGCAGCATCGCCCCGATAAGTAGTAGTCGAGTCATCGTCGGATCGTGTTAGGGATTGCTCTGCAAAGCTGCCCCTTGCCGCATCAAGTTGAACATTAGTTGACTGAGCTTCCCGAGGTGCTCCACGATAACGAGTGAGCCGGGCGTGCCTGCCATCCCTACCGTGACAAGTTCATTCTGCACAAAGGCATAATTTTCCGGCACCGTCTTCCCCTCGGCTTGCGCCTTTGCCCACTGCGTGTAGAGCGGGAAGCTGAAAACCTCATAAGTGAAGTCCGAGCGATCCAACCCCGTGATTGTGTCCCAGTCTTTTACCCGTCCGGCCACAAATGCGATGGTCTCTGGTCGGGCAACTTCACCAAGCGGGAGCGCGTAACCGGCAGCTTTCCAATCCGCGAATAACTCTGGCGTGCCGTAGTCATTAAGCAAAAACATATACTGATATAGCGAGTTGGACAGCCAACTCGGGATAGGCGACAATGGGGAAGCTGCTAGTGCCTGACCGGATGGGGTCTTGATCCATGCCCTTACCGTGCCCTCGTAGTTTACTACAGTCTGCGCCACGGGATTCGCCAGTATGGCCATCACCCCAGCGTTCATTACGTCGCTCACATCTGGGCGCGCCAACCGAGTTGCCATTTCCTCACCGCCTACAAACGCCCCATCGTCATCCATTGAGGTGAGATACAGCAGGAGTGCCGCTTGTTCTGGTAGGTTACCAGCTTCAACGGCAGCGATATACTGCTCGTTATTGGATTCGAGATCAGCAACGGAGGTGAACCCAGCGAAAGCCGGGATGGATAGGGTGAGGGCTACGAGAGCCGCGAGTAGGTATTTTGGTTTCATGGTTTTGATTTTGATTTTGGTTTTTGTGGTGTGTTGTTGGTGATTATTTTGCGACCCATCCGGTGTTGCCGGTGCCGCCGCTTTCTTTGACGTAAAAACTGGTGGCCGCCCCGCCGTCGGTGCGGTGATAAATGGCCCCCACAGGGGCAGAGACGACTCCGGTTGGAGCCCCGGATCCGAAACGCTGGTAGAGACTGGACACTGCCCCATCCCCTCGGGCGGTGACGACTGCCGCGCCCCCCGCGCCCTGCACTTCGATCATGGAGTGCGTGCCAGTTACGGTAGACGCACCGATGGATACTACGGGAGTGCTCGCACTGGTAGCCGCCCGCCCCACAAACACCGCCGGTGAAGTGTAGGCGGTGTCCTGATAAAATTTCCCAGCCACCGCCCCAGACGATGCCCACCCAATGATTGCCGCCCCATTACCACTTGGGGCACGGACAATCAACCCGTGCCGTCCACCCGAGCTAGTAATCGACGCCTGCCCGCCTACTCCCATCCAAAAAAGTTGCGTGGGTGCGTTAAGCAATCCATTGGCCCCCAGTGTGCCTGTAAAAATTTTGGTTCCCGAAATCGTCTGAATATTTGAGACGGTTACGACATTACTCGATAGCCGGGCATCTGGGAGGGTGTCGTTCGTGAGGCCTGCTGCGCTTCCTGTCGCGGCGCTGGTGAGGCCCAGTTCGGAGCGGAAGTTGGCCTCGGTGCCGGCGAGGTTCCAGCCGGAGGCGCTACTGTCGTACCATAGCTTGACGTCGGTCGGGTCGTCGAGATCGACGAGGCCGGTTGAGAGTAGTGATCCAGTGCCTGGTGTAAGATCGCCGATGAGGATGTCAGCGTCGTCTCGCATGACTGTGCGTTGGGCGGATGCGGTGACGGTGAGTGCCAGTAGGCAGATGAGGATGCGGGTAATCATGGGTTAGACGGCTCCCGTTGGGTCGATATTGAGTTCGACTGCGTCGGCTGCGCCGGTGGCGGTGAGGGTGTGGTATTTTTCGGTGATGGCGTTGTAGAGCTGGAAGTCGCCTCCCGAGGTGAAGCGGTATTTCCCGGCTACGGCTTTCGTTACGATCTCTTCTGGTGGCGGGTAGAGTGGGTCGCCGTCGAGCGGAGCGACTTCGCCGCCGTAGACGGTGCGGCGGAGTAGAGCGACTTGCTGGTAGCTGGTGCGCTCGGTGTTGCCTGCGTTCTGGATCTTACACTCGCAGGTGATGTTGAGGATATTGACGTTGGTCGGAAGCGCTTCGAATGCGTCTTGAATGTCGTCGGTGTTGAGATTTAGGACCTTGCGGTAGTGCCAGGTCTCGGTCTCTGCGTCGTAGACTTCCTCCCAGCCACCTGCGCTGGTGAGCAGTGTCTCGCCAGATAGGGCGCTGGAGATCTTGGCGGTAAATACGATGGCCGTGCCGACCGCGAGGCGGGTGTTGACGAGGGGCTGCGCGCTATCCCCGGTAGGCAGGAGGAAATACAACCGCACGGGAAAGGCATCGGTCTGCACCATGTCGAGCAGCGCGAGCGGCGAGATGGTATCTGTATCTGCAAGGAAGGTCTTATCGCCCCGAGCGCGGAGATTGATGGGGATGTCTATATAGAGCCTGTCCGTGAAGGGCGGGGCAAGGATCTGAGGGGGACCGGAGGGAAAAAAGGACGGGCATGAGCAGTGTAAAACACTGACATGCCCGAAATCGGCTGGTTATAATTTTGTCGGCAAAGAAAAAAGCACAACCACC
>JBGSMR010000141.1:0-7705 GCA_041740065.1 Chthoniobacterales bacterium | reverse complement strand
GTAGCCATAACTAAACGCATTCGGGCAATTCGTCGCCACGAGTCCCAGACCTACGCTGAAGACCATCGCTCCCGCTATCAGCCGGCGACCAAAAACACCTTCCTCCCGCGCAAAAATTTCATCTGCCACATACGGATGCATATCCAACACGAGCGCATTGAATTGCATACTTTCACCCTCACTGAGTGTCCGACGAATCGACCGAATTCGCCGTCCAATCACGATGTCCTCGTGAAACCAATTTTCAGCATTCCAGACAGGAATTTTATGGTGCTCGGCGGGATCAGGGTTGGGATTTTTCATAGTGAGAATTCGCGTGCAATGGAATGATTGTGCTGTCCGATACTGGGTGCGCCGACAGGGGATTTGAATATCTCTCCATCGATGCGAATCGGGCATCGCAAAGTCCGGAGCGGCGTGCCACCCGGGCACATAATCTCCTGTTCCATATCAAGCACCTGGTAGCCTTCAGTCTGACGCAACGCCTCCCATGTGAGAACCTCCGCACACCACACATCTGCCGGCTCGAGGATGCCGAGCCAGTGCGCAGTGACGTGATCAACCAAATGATCCCGCAGGATCGACTTGATCTCATCCCGCCGCACGAATGCCGCATCGCGTTCGCCAAACTCCAGAAGGGTCGGACAGTCCAGGAGGACTCCTAAGCGCCGAATGTCCCCCATCGCCAAGGCTAAATAGCCATCAGCGGTTTTATAGATCCCGTAAGGCGCGCCAAGATAGGCGTGCGCGTTGGCAATCGCGCTTCGTCGGGACGGCGCACCACCATCATTGAGGTGGGTGGTGATAACCTCGAACTGAAGGTCGAGAATCGATTCAAGCAGGCTCACTTCGACACATCCACCCGTCCCACTGATCCCGCGACGAACCAAACAAGCGAGAATTCCTTGGACGAGATGCGCGCTACAAGTGAGGTCCGCTACGGCGATGCCCATGGCGACCGGCGGATCGTCCGCGTTGCCCGAGAGCCAGCACAAACCTGACATCGATTGCGCAAGCAGATCCTGTCCTGGCTTACCCACCCACGGACCCCGCGCGCCATAACCCGTGACGGATGCGTAAACAAGGCGCGGATTCCATGCCCGCACGGTCTCAGCGTCCAGCCCCAACTTGGTCATCACGCCTGGTCGAAAATTCTCAATTAAAACATCTGCCCGCTCGATCAGCTTTCGCACCGCCGCGAGGTCGTCTGGATTCTTCAAGTCGGCGGCAAATCCCTCCTTATGACGGTTAATCGAATGAAAAAGCGTGCTATCTCCCTCGACCCCTAGGTCGGAAATGTAGAGTTGGCGACAAATGTCACCACCTTTCGGACGCTCGATCTTAATGACCCGCGCGCCAAGGTCAGCTAGACGCATGGCGGCAGCAGGTCCCGCCAGAAACTGGCTGAAGTCTAAAATAAGAAGATTTTCGAGCGGTCTCATGCGCGGCGTTTTACTAAAAGAAGATGTTCGCAGGCGAGGACTGTCTCGCCCCGTTGATTGGTTACCGCGACTGCTTCGACCACGATACCATGATCCGGGCGCCGGGCATCCCGCTTGTCGGAGATCCTTACGCTAACCCGAATCGTGTCACCAATGAACACAGGCCGAATAAACCTCAATCGATCGTAGCCGTAAGACGTTGCCTCAGGATTGATAACATTCGCCGTCATCCCAATCGCCACGCTGAAGATCAATGTTCCGTGGGCAATCCGTTGCCCGAATTCCTGCGTACGACACCACTCGGCGTCCATGTGGTGTGGAAAAAAATCTCCGGTTTGCCCGGCGTGCATTACCACATCCGTCTCTGTGATCGTCCGTCCGCCACACTCCCGCGCCACATCGATCTCGTAATCTTCGTAATAAATGGAATCCATAATTTTAAACGCTCGCATCGGCGTAGAGCCGGTTGAGCTCCTTCGCAGCCTGGGCAACGGACATCGTTCCCGCAACCGCAGCATGCGCCACCGGGCTGCCTGCATTTTGAAAATCCATGTATCCTGGATGCTGGGGACGGAGCAGCGCCTCGTCGTGAGTCTCCAGCGTCGCGCTGAAGAAATCCGAACAGCGGGCGTTGATCACGGGGTCTGTCCAAGCTGACCGGTGACCCGGCTGGCCACCTGCCTCGAAATAGATGCCGCGCTGGGTGGTCGGTGCAGCGACAAAAGCGGCGTAATCCATACACTCGCGCGGATGCCGCGTGCGGGCTGAAACTGCGAGTCCAGCGCCACCCAGCGTGGAGCGCAGGCGATTGCCTTGGAAACTCACCAGGCCTCCCGCCTGCAAAACGTACGCCGCGTATCCAGGGCGCGAATAATTGGAATACCCGTAAGCCAGCGGGCAGTAGCTGGCCCGTCCATCGTCAGCCACGGTCGACATCCATTCCGCCACACGGATCGGATTCCGCTCCAAACAAACCGGATCGCACAACGCTACGAGTTCCCGGAGCATATCAAGAGCAGAAGCGATCACGCCCTCCGGAGCAAGCTCAGCGGGGATCGAAAACGGCGACCCTCCCAGCGCCTCGCACAGCGTGTAAGTGTGCATGAGGCAATCGACAGGGAATGCAGAGACGGAGACTCTTCCGGCACCAGCCAGATCGAGCACGTCTTTCCACGATCGGGGAAGTTCCAACCCGTCCCGTTGCATTAAATCCGGTCGCCACGTCGCGATGGGCGTCGCTGCGTCGGTCGCCAGCGTCCACTGCCGATCCCCAAAGCGGTAGCTCGCGTGCGAGGCACCGACCGAATGCCGAGCTTGATCCGCAAGAAATCCCTCGGATACCCAATCCTCATACGGCAGAAGGAAACCTTCCGTCGCGGCCAAAGCCGTGTGGGGATGGTCCATCACAATCAGATCAAAGCGCGAAGCCAAATCCGCCATCGACGCGTCAGCGAATGCCTGCAATGATCGCTTTGACCAGCGAATCGTCACATCAGGATTTAACTCCTCAAACCGCTGCGCGGCGGCCACCACGGATGTGAATCCCCGCGTATGATTCCATGCAATACCCTCGAGCTCGATCATTTCCAATCTCCCGGCCGGACACCACCCCGATCGTTTGACACGTAGGCAGCCTCAAGGCATTCCATCGTGTGAATCACGTCTTCAACCGACGTTGGCAATGCCGCCGACGGGTTTTCGCGGGCTCGCATCATCTGCGCCATTGTTCCAATGAAAGCGTCTGGAAACCAAGATCCGTCGATTTCTAACTTTTCCCACTGCGGATCCTCACCCTCCCGCAGCACGCAATATTCAAATTGATCCCCCAACCCCCGAGGGTAGTCCATTAGCAGTCCAATCCGGGCCTTAATTGCACCGCGGGTACCCTCCCACTTGAGATAACTCTCCTGATGCTCGGGACCAAAACGATGGGAGTGATTCGTCGTGATTGTCGCCCGCACCGGATCCGGGTAATCTAAAATAATCGCACTCGAGACGCTCGCGATCTTCGGCGACGCCGGATGTGGCACCGTGCGGGCCATCACGCTGCTCGGTTCTCCTAAGAATGAACGGATGAGATCCAGATAATGCACACTATGGTAGACCATCTCTACCCGGGGGATGTTCTCTAGAAATGGAAACAACTCCCACGGCGTTTGAACGTTAAGCCGCATCTCCATGTCGAGCAGATCACCAATGATTCCCCCGTCAATGAGACTGCGCGCCGCGAGAACGAAGGGCGCAAATCGAAGCTGGCAATTGACTGCCGCCCGCAATCGCTTAGATCGGCAAATCGAAACAATCTCCCGTGCCTGCTCGAGATTTTCGCCCATCGGCTTCTGAATCAAAACAAATGATTCGTCCGGCAGCTTTCGCAGCGCGTCCGCGAAGAGGCTCGCCGGCAAAGCCAAATCATAAATTACATCCGCCGGTGCACCCGCGACCGCGTCTTCGATAGTCGCAAAAATTCGTGAAATCCCGAACTCAGCCGCCAAAGCCTCCGCACGCGCCAACGTCCGGTTCATGATTCCCCACACCGGGAAGCCTGCTTTTGCATACGCCGGAAGGTGCGCGTCTTTTACTATGCCACCCGCCCCGAGAACAATAATCGAAAAATTGGTTCCCAGCATTTCGGGTGTAGTGATAACTTGGGGGTTCATTTGTTGCATTCTCCTGTAAAACTTTATTCTGTCAATAAATATCAACGCTATGTCGATCAAACCCCGCTACACCGTACCAGCCTTGGAGAAAGGTTTAGACATTTTGGAGAAGCTGAGCGTCAGCCCCACGCCATTGACCCTAACCTCGCTCTCAAAAGCGGTAGGACGAGCCAATGGTGAGATTTTCCGCATGGTGAACATCCTGGAAGCCCGTGGCTACGTGTGTCGCGACGAATCAGGAGCGTACGCGCTATCACTGCGCCTTTTTCAGATCGCCCACGCGCAGAACACGGTAAGCCAGTTACTTGACAGCGCGCGAGGTCCCATGCGGGCGCTCAGCAACGACTCAGGCGAATCGTGCCACCTTTCGGTCATAGAAGGAGCGGAGATCGTCATTCTCGCGCGTCATGAGGCGCCGCGACCTGTGCGGCTAGTGGTCGAAGTAGGCGGTCGATTTTCGGCGATCCACACCGTCTCAGGGCGGATGCTGCTAGCAGGATACACACTCGCCGCCCGGGAACGCATCCTCGATGCGTCCGCGGAATTTAAAAAACTCTCGAAGGCGGAACGCGAGGAACTGCAGCAGTCTTTGGAGAGCATCGCCATCGCGGGATGCGCGACCGCAAAAGGCGAATCCGTGGCGGGGGTCGACGACGCAGCCGTAGGCATTGGATCGCCAGACACCGGCGTTCATGCAGCCGTGGCAATCTCGGCCCTAAACTTTCGATCCAAAACCCCGCGTCAGAGCAAATTGATCTCGCTCCTGCGCAAGTGCGCCGCCGAAATCAATCAAAACGCATCCCTGCCTCTCCACCGTCCAAAACAGGATTGACCAGCGATCACTCATCAAGCTTGTGTGACCAGTTCCCCTACTCGACAACGATTTCGCTGCTCTGGTCCACGAGTCCCGCCGTCGTCCGGTCAATGCTGAAAAATTGCCAGCGGCGGCTTTCATCTGCGGTAATGAAATCCCCTCCCGTGCTTCCACCAGGAGTGACCTGTCCCGTTTGGACGATGATATCCACCATGAAGTTCCAGTTCCGGGTTTCAACGACATCAGCCAAGGCGCGGACAACAGCTTCGCGCTGACGCTTGATCGTAAACGAGGTGCCAGTGGCAGGCAGCGCGCCCATCACACGCGAGACCAACTCGCTGCGGGTGAGGAACGGGGCGGCATTGCGAGTCGTGCGGATGGCGCTGACCAAAGTCGTCAATTCCGCCGTGCTGATCAGATCGGCGCTGTCGGAAGTTCCCGCTGCCCCCCCCGCATCGCGACGCAGGCCTTCTTTGAGCAGCGAGCGAAGCACGGCGTCGGAGGCGGAGTTCAGTGAAACCCGGTTGGCGACCATCCCATCATCCGGGGTCTCGAAAATACAGAACACATCAAGCAGGGCGGAGTCCCCGCTGCGCTCGCTGAAGAAATCGATGCTCTTCCACGGCAAATCGCGGAAGGCATAGCCCATCTCGCCAACGTTGTGAAAAGCACGGTTCAGGACAATCGGGCGGGTGGAGGTCTCGTTGCTCAGCATGCCATTGGCGCCGAACCCGGAATCTCCCCAGCGCAGGACGCCGTCGGGATCGGTGTAGCGGAAAGCGGCGCCTGGGTTGTTCATCGTAATGCCCGTCGGGTTGGTAGATGTGCCAGAGGAGCCGCGCCCGCTGAATTGGCTCCATTGGGCTGAAACCGGCCCGCGGGGAGCACCATCCCAAAGCGACGCCATTTGCCCACTGGTTGGCGGATAGCCTGCGCCGATGTAATTCCAAAATCCCGTTCCATTCAACCCTGAGTGTATCGCAGCGATTTGTGAGGCGAAACTTCCGAAGCGCTGGGTCCGCGGGTCGGGTTTGGCGAAATAAGTCATGAGGCCGTGATACCCCCCCACAAATCCATTCTGAGTGACGCTCTCAAGCGCCGAGTAGGTCACCCAAGTGCCATCGGTGTCCCGATAGTCCAAATAGACGCTTAGGCCATTCGCGCTGTTGGCGGCATAAATCTGATTGGCACCGGGCACCGAGTTCCCCCCGGCCGGTTCGGTCCTGCCGCTGCCAAGCCACTCAAGGCCATTATCATCGACAATGGATGCCAGTGCCCCAATCGGGACGGCGTTGATTCCGTCACGATTTCTCCTCGCAATCAGATTGGGCTCACGAAAGGCGGCCGGGTTAGCATCAAACTCGACCGCCGAGTTACTGCGATTCGGGTTCGTGGAGGAAGCCGGATTACTGTTATACTGGAGGGTCATGGCCGAAGTCCAGACACGGAACTTCGTCGGCGTGCCGCTTCCCGGATCCGCGTAGGTTGTCATGTCATGCGGATTCCAAAGGACCGGCTGCATGATAATTGTTGCACCCACCGGAGTGGAGGAAAGGTTTTTATTCGAGGTCCACTTCCAAACCTGAATAACTCCCTGAACCTGCGGCAAATTTTCGATACCGTAGATTTTCACCTTCATGGTTCCGCTGCCGAGGAAGTTCGGGTCATCCCATACGGTTTCCGGAGGCAAACGCAGGACGGTTGGGAAGCTATTGGCGTCGTGTTGGTCGATCAAGTTGGCTCCGAGGCGAAGCACTTGCAGATCCAGATTTCCATCGATTGAATCGCGCGAGACGATGGCCCCTGCACCCGAGGCCTTACCGAGCGAGCCCGCATGAATGGCAGCCTTCAGCAGCTCGAAGAAATTCGGTTCGCGTCCTTGAGCGGCGACTTGGTCAAGGGTGCAGATTCGGTCATTGGCATTGAGGGCATCATAGACCCAGGGATCGGAAACATTATTTCCACGGGTCAAACCGAAGGCGTAGTAAACAGGGTTGGTCAAGCTCTTGGGGACACCGATGGTGGTGCGATTGACAAGACTGAGGCGGGACAGTGGGAAACGATATTTGACAAGCGGTTCGCCGACATTCGCCATGCCCTCGGGGCCCGGGCGGTCCACGAGAGTTCCATTGGCCGAGATGGCTTTCCGCTGGAACGCGGTCGTCACGTTGACGGCGGGGAAATATGGATTGGCGGCGGCTCGGGCGGCGGCGTTGCTATAGTCATTGCCACCGGTAGCCACCCCACCGACGACGGGCTGCGTGTAAGTGCGGGTCTCATCATGGCGAAACGAGGGGGCATTATTCCACCGGCTCCAGTGGGTAAGGAATTGAAGGGCGGGGATCAGGGTGCCGCTCGCAGTGAACGTGCCCGGGTTGGCTTTGGCATACCCGATGAGTTCCTGTCGGGATCCGAACATACGGTCCGGAGCCAGATCCACGGGGTTGATGAAAAGAGCACGCCAGCCAGTGCGTTCGTAGAATGGGCCGCTGGCTTCCGGGCCGGTGGTAAAAAGAGAAAATCCGGTGGCACCGCTACCCCAATCCCCCGGCAGCCTCCACTGCGGCGGCCACGCCTCGGTGGCAGCGAATGCGGTAGGATTGATGCCGGGAACCTCTCTCAAGTCGGCCCACACCGTGGAGCCCTTGCGATGCATCTCTGACGAAAAAGCCGCGCCACCGTCCCCCGGCGCGAAGCCGGAGGTGTTGGCGTTGAGGAGTCCTCCGACGTCATAGACATTAAAGGCAATGCGCCCGGTGGTGTCAGGCGTGGGTGTGGCACTGTAGCCC
>JBGSMR010000140.1:0-3737 GCA_041740065.1 Chthoniobacterales bacterium | reverse complement strand
CGCTTCCATTGTCTCTGGTCTCCATGTGGTGTGAGATCCCAGCCAAGATGGGCTTTGCAAAAAATATCCGAGTCGTCCTGTTGCCCCTTGGTCTGGGAAAACATAGCGACCGGCAGGCCGAGGTATGCACACTCATATTTCACAACTCCCCCACCGCAGATACAGGCATCAGCCCAACCATAGTGCTCTTCCATCTTGGCTGGAAACTTGGGAAAATCGCGAGGATCTACCTTCAGTTTCGCTGACTGATTGTGGCTATCGTTGACAAGCACTCTTAGCTGAAGCATTGAGTTAATCTTTCTCAGTGCATGATAGATAGTCATCGCCTGACTCCACAGATCGCCGCCGCCCAGGACAATCAGTATATTTTTGGGTGCGCCTAGATTCCGGACTTTTTGCGCTCTCAGCTTCACTAGGGCGTCTCTTGGGCAGAAATAGGTCGGACCCATGGCGACGGCAGCCGGCTCAATTCCTGAGTAAGTAAGTAGCGATTGTACCCCGAAGCGGAAGTTCAAAACCGCTTTAAATGGACGATAACTTTCTAGGGCCGCAAAATCGTCGATAACTCCTAAATTCGCCCCACTTTCTGCGAGCGCCTTCAGCCAGCATACGGAGAATTCATAGCTATCGAGAATGATACCTATGAGGGCTTTATCGACGTGCTCGGAGACTTTTCGAACGTCGTCCTCAGTCCAAGATGAGCATCCGATCTGCGAATAATCAAACGCAGCCTCATCAAGCATTGATCTTGCGTTCTCACTGAAGTGCCCGAGAAATTTGACGTCAACAGCCTTGCTTCTAAATCCTTCTGCCAATCCGAGACATCTTCCGAGGTGCCCGAAGCCGGTTGCGGACGTGGCGTCACAGCGAAACAGAACCCGTGCCATCCTAGTCCTCTACCCTTGACGATGCAAAGATCCGCTCAAGGAATTTCCAATCCGACTCAGTATCCAAATCGACGGCTTCCCATGGCTCTAGAATCATCGCCACGCATTTAACACCCAGCATCGTGCCGGTTTTTCGGAGAACTTCGGAACGGAAAAAGTAAAACTGCCCGGCATCGTGATAAGCGTGCTCTAATTCCTGAGTCCTCTTGTGCCGATTCACCATATCAGAAAACTCAATGTAGCCATTTTGCATTCTCAAGACGCGTTCGGGGGGATGCCGAAACTCCTGAACCGCCATCACACTGTCCGTATCAACATCAGACCTCATGGCGTGTATTCCTTGCTGGAGATGATCTTTTGAAATCAACACTGCGGCGGGATACAAGCAGCAGACGATTAAATCCCCCGCGTCTGATGCTGGAGCGAAGGAATCCAGTGATTCCTTCATCACGTCGGTTGTGGATGCGGTGTCAGTGGAATTTATACTACTCCGCAACGACGGAACTACCGCGCCTGCTCCAGATGCAATATCTGCAATTTCTGAGGAATCTGTAGATACAATGACATTCGAGAAACACTCGCATTTCAACGCTTTTTCTATCGCATATGTAATCAACGGCCGTCCGAAGACTCTGCGAATGTTTTTGTTTGGAATCCGTTTACTGCCACCGCGAGCAGGGATGATGCAGATTGCGTCCGCACTCATTTCCGCTTGTAGAGACGCAATTCAGAATGGAATCCATCCACCGTCCGGAAACCAAAGGGAAAGACATTTGTTGCGACCAGATCGTAGTCTGGAAGGAAAGCGTCATAATCACCAGCAGTCGTAGGATTTTCGACACCAACAGGCGAGTCCGGGCGCTTTTTTTCTTTGCCTTCTCGTAGATTGCGGAGAAGCACAAAACGCGCCCCAAGCCTGCGTCCCTGATCAAGATAAAACTGTACGACATGCGGTTCCATTTCTTGGAACGAAATGAAGTTCCACAACAAATCGATCTCGCCGGTGAGACACGGTAGTTGCCAAGGACAGATCACCATCTGCTGCTTGGCTGATGGAATTGGGATGCTTGTTTTCCCTCGAACTTGCCGATAATCGATAAGTTCATTCACTATCCCCGATAGGTAATAGGACGCCACTGCGCTAGTGGGCGGAATATCGACGTCTACGTAGGCATATTCGTCACCTGCCTGGCTCAATATCTCTCCGAGGGTTCCATAGCCTCCTCCAATTTCCAAAATGGTTCGAATCCCAACTTCACCAAGCTGCGACTTAAGAAAGACAAGCCCGTGAAGGTAATTCAACATAGATCGGCTAAATTTCCGCCCCTCGATAAGCAGCTGATCGGTAGGATTTCCCCGGTCGGTTTCGGTTACATGTTGAAGCTGGGGGTTAAATTCGGTCCTATCGCCAGCAAGATACACGCGATAGTCGGCGGTCGCCCAGGCCGTGCCATCCAGTGACTCCATCAAAGTGCGATATGTTTTCGACTGATCGGAAACTCGCGCCCGCATTGCCTCACTCAGCGCGGATACATCCTCATCCGAAAGAGTGTTTCCGGGCGGGCCATAGGACGGTACGAAAAATGACCTGCAAGATGACAACCTCCGAAACGAGTCGAATCCGTTGGCTTCCAGCTCAGAAAGAATACTCTCTGACGCAACCCTCCAGAACTGCGTTGGTTGAAAGATTTCCTGTTGAAGCCTCATGTCTTCAAGCATTTCTCGGAGCATTTCAATCGCCTGCGCGGATTGTTTGGACTGATTCATTTGGACAAATGTTTGATTGCTCCAATCACTGCGTCTGTATCTGAATCAGTGAGGCCCGGATAGAGTGGCAGGCTTAAAGCGGATCGGTAGAATTTTTCTGCAACCGGACATTTCCCCTCGGAGTATCCGAACTCTGCCCTGTACCAAGGTTGCAAATGTACAGGAATATACAGCACCTGAGTTCCGATGTTTTGGCTTCTCAATTCCTGCATAACCACACTGCGCGTCTTGCCAATCGCTTCGAAATCGATCTGTACGGTGTAAAGGTGAAACGAAACGTCAGAGAGCCCAAATCCGAAGTTATGTTGGTTCGTGCTTTCTGGATAATCAGAAGTCGGCGTTGTAAGCCATGAAAGATCCGCAAAGTTTTCGTTGTACTTCGCGACGATTGCCTGCCTGCTACTGATGAATTCCGGAAGCTTCTTCAGTTGGCTTCTGCCCAAAGCGCACTGAAGGTCGGTCATTCGGTAATTGTAGCCAAGCTCTTGCATTTCGTAATACCAAGGTCCTTGTTCATCCATCTGTGGCGCCTCGGTGTCACCAAGCCCATGAAAAAGCAGCGGATCTCTAGTCACTCCGTGGGATCGAAGCATACGTGCTTTTGCAGCCCACTCGTCATTATCGGTAACGAGCATCCCCCCCTCACCTGTGGTCATTGTCTTGACCGGATGAAACGAAAACGTAGTTATGTCTGCCCAAGGATGGCCGCCGAGTTTCCAATCTTGGCCATTGACACAAAACCCTCCGCCGATGCCATGACAGGCATCCTCGATGACATGGGCATCGCGGTTCCTAGCGATCCGCGCAATTTCCGGCATATTGCATGGCTGTCCGCCGTAATGAACTGCTACGACGGCTTTGGTATCGGGTGACCAATTCTGTTCGAGCAGTTCAGGATCCAAGTTATGATAAACCGGATCGACGTCGGAAAAGTCTGGGATCGCGCCCACGTAAGCGGCTGCATTGGCTGACGCTAAAAATGTGTTGGATGACGTAACCACCCGATCACCGGCTCCCACATCGAGAACTCGCATGGCCAGATGTAGTGCCGCGGTCGCGTTGCATACGGCAACTGCATGTTTC
>JBGSMR010000127.1:0-4144 GCA_041740065.1 Chthoniobacterales bacterium | reverse complement strand
GGCGACTTGCAGAGGGCTATCTGGCACCAACGGGCGGGTGACCTGCTCGGATGGCCTCATCATCCGTGCAGGAAAACACCTATCTCAAAAGAAGGCGTTCTTCGCTATTTTCAGTCGAATGATCCTCCCGCCGAGGCGCCGAGACGCAGAGAGTCATTCGTTTAATCTATTCACGCATCGGGAGCCGAGCCGCCGGGAGGAGTGCGAAAGCATATCCGAAAAATGCCTGATTTTGTCTTCGCCACAACGTTCTGCATTGTTTAGAACCGCCCGGTGATCGAACGTTACAGTCTTCCAGAAATGAAGGCGCTGTGGAGTGACCAGCGCAAACTTGAAATCTGGCTCGAAATTGAAATTCTTGCCTGCGAAGCCATGGCCGAACTTGGCCAGATTCCCGCCGAGGACGCCCGGACGATCCGCGAGCGAGGCGGATTTGATATCAACGAGGTGCTCGAAATCGAAAAGCGCACCAACCATGATGTCATTGCATTCCTTGAAAACGTCGCCTCCCGCGTTGGTCCGGCTGCGCGATGGGTCCACCAAGGGCTGACGTCCTCCGACCTCCTCGATACGACAATTGCTGTCCAGATGATGAAGTCCTGCGACATCATTCTAGCAGATTTGCTTAAGTTACGTGAAGTCGTCGCCCGGCGCGCGATTGAGCACAAATTGACGCCCATGATGGGACGTAGCCATGGCATCCATGCAGAGCCGATCACGTTCGGACTCAAGCTTGCCTTAATGTATGACGAGTTTGGCCGAGCGATTGAGCGACTCACCCAGATGCGTGATCGGGTCCGCGTCGGGAAAATCAGCGGCGCGGTAGGCACTCACGCTCATCTGGACCCCCGAGTGGAGGAATACGTGATGGACCGTCTCGGCCTGATCCCTGCGCCGATTTCCACGCAGATTGTGCAGCGCGACAGGCACGCCGAGTTCATGACGACATTGGCGTTGATCGCGGCTAGCATTGACCGCTGGGCGACCGAGTTCCGTCACTTGCAGCGCACGGAGGTGCTCGAGGTGGAGGAGTATTTTAGTGCAGGCCAAAAAGGCAGCTCGGCAATGCCGCACAAGCGCAATCCGATCACCGGCGAGCGACTCAGTGGACTCGCGCGCGTCATCCGTGGCAATGCCGTTGCCGCGCTCGAAGATGTGGCGCTTTGGCACGAGCGGGATATCAGCCACAGCAGCGTGGAGCGGATTATTCTGCCTGATTCCTGCACGTTGCTCGATTACATGCTTTCGTTGCTCACGAAGCTTGTGGATCGCCTCATAGTTTATCCGGAAAACATGCTGCGCAACCTGGAGATCACCGGCGGCTTGTATGCGAGCCAAAGTGCCTTGCTTCAGCTCACCACTAAGGGGCTCGAACGAAAGACCGCTTACGAAGCCGTACAGCGTGCTGCCATGCGGACGTGGCAGGAAAAAATCCCGCTCTCCCGGACGTTGGCAGAGGAGCCCGAGGTGGCAGCACATTTGTCCCTCGCAGAAATCGAACATGCGTGCGCGCTCGACCGGCATTTTGAACATGTGGATGCTAAGTTCAAATCCGTCGGGATCATGGGCTAGAACATCCGTCGATTATGACATCCGCTCCACTTCTCATCGCAGGCCGCTCATTCAACTCACGACTTCTCGTCGGGACGGGGAAATTTTCTTCAAATTCGGTAATGCGGGATGCGCTGGATGCGAGCGGAGCAGAGATCGTAACTGTGGCATTGCGCCGCGCGGATCTCACCGGCAAAAATGATCCATTTGCAAATATTCTGGACTTTATCGATCCAAAGAAATTTCTGCTCCTGCCCAATACCAGCGGCGCGATGAATGCAGATGAGGCCGTGCGGTTGGCGCGGCTTGCCGCCACGGCAGGGCTACCGATGTGGATAAAACTCGAGATCCACCCCGACCCGCATTACCTGCTTCCCGATCCCATCGAAACGCTCGCCGCAGCAGAAATTCTGGTCCGCGAGGGGTTCACTGTGCTTCCATACATCAATGCAGATCCCGTGTTAGCCCGTCGATTGCAGGATGTGGGCACGGCCACGGTGATGCCCTTAGGTTCACCGATCGGCTGCAATCGAGGTATCGAGACGCGAGCCCAAATCGAAATCATCATCCGTCAAGCTACAGTACCCGTCATCGTTGACGCAGGCATCGGGGCACCGAGTCACGCCGCCGAGGCGCTCGAAATGGGCGCCGACGCCGTCCTTGTAAATACCGCCATCGCTGCGGCGACCGACCCGGTGCGCATGGCGCAGGCGTTTCGATGCACGGTAGTAGCCGCCCGCGACGCATGGGAAGCTGGGCTTCCGATGCGTGGCGACACCGCAGTGCCGACCAGCCCTATCTCCGCTTTTCTTTCGAGTCAGCCCGAACAATAATCGCACTATGTCGGACAAAGAGACGCCAATGATGCGGCAGTATAATGCCGTGCGTCGCGAACTCCCGCCCAACACGATCTTACTTTTCCGACTGGGTGATTTTTACGAGATGTTCGGCGACGATGCGAAAGCTGCCGCCGCAATCATCAATGTCGCACTAACCAAACGGGGGAACCTGCCGATGTGCGGCGTGCCTTACCATGCCGCCCGGGGATACATCGAAAAACTCATCGCTGGCGGTAAAAAAGTCGCGATCTGTGATCAGGTTGGTGAAGTGCAGGCCGGGAAGCTGGTGCGCCGCGAACTCTCGCAAGTCATCAGCGCCGGCACATTGGATGACTTTGGTCTGGATGAACGACGACAGAATTACCTTGCGGCAATCTGTGAGATCCGTGGGGTGTTTGGAATTGCATACGTCGATTTGAGCACGGGTGAATTTCGCCTCACGGAGGTGGACTCGATGGCGCAGTTGCTCGATGAACTTGCGCGCGTATCTGCGGCTGAAATCGTGATTCCTGATGGAGAAGGAGCATTGAATCAAATCCCCAACGCACAGCAAATCGAAGGCTATGTGTTCGATCCGGATTCGGCCATGCACTTGCTGCGCGAGCATTTCAAGGTGCAGTCGCTGGATGGCTTTGGTTGTGCTCATTTTCGTGCAGGAGTGGGAGCGGCAGGTGCAATTCTGCACTATTTGAGTCGGCAGATGCGGAGGAATGTCGCTCATCTCCAAACCCTAAAACCCTACCAAACGAGCGAATACCTTATCATTGATGCGGTCACGCAGACGCACCTTGAGATTGTCCAATCCCGCGGGGGCCGCGAAATGACACTGGTTGGCGCACTTGACAATACGGTGACACCGGTCGGCGCGCGCACGTTGAGGGATTGGATGCTCCATCCCTTGCGATCCGTGGAATCCATTCGAAGCAGACAGGATGCCGTCGCCTGCCTGATAGCAGACCCCGGCATTCTGGCCGCGTTGCGATCGGACTTGAAGGGAATTAGGGACTTGGAGCGGGCGTTGTCCCGGCTGAGCGGGAGTTCAGGCAATGCCCGAGACCTTTCGGTGCTGGCATCATCTCTGGGCGCGATTCCATCCGTGCAGGACCGGCTAACCCAGATTACCTCCGCGCTTTTCGTCGATCTCGCGCAACACCTCCACGCACTACCCGATTTATGCGCCATGCTGCAAGCCAGCGTAGTGGATGAACCTCCTGCCTTGATTCGCGATGGAGGAATGATTCGGGACGGATATGACCCTGCTTTGGATGAGCTGCGTGCGGCATCTCATGAGGGCAAGGATTGGATCGCTAGTTTGCAGGAAAGCGAAATCCAGCGCACGGGAATCAAGTCGCTCAAGGTGCGATACAACTCAGTTTTCGGATATTTCATCGAGATCACCGCTGCCAACCTTGGCAGTGTTCCGGTCGATTATCACCGCAAGCAAACCACGGCAAACGGCGAGCGATTTATCACTCCCGCACTAAAGGAAATCGAAGGAAAGATCCTCGGTGCGGACGAGCGTGCACGTGCGCTTGAAATTGAAATCTTCCAACGTCTGCGGCGCACCGTGCTCGACCAGACGGCACCCATTCAGGAGACGGCCGCTGCACTCGGTGCAGTCGATGCCCTTGGATCATTCGCTGAATCTGCGCGCCTTCACGATTATTGCCGGCCAGCGATTCAGGAGCGTAGCGCCGTCGAGATCGAGGCCGGACGCCATCCCGTGCTCGACCTCAAATCCGGCGGCGAGCGCT
>JBGSMR010000102.1:0-5035 GCA_041740065.1 Chthoniobacterales bacterium | reverse complement strand
TCATTAATATCCACCCTTCCCTACTTCCGTCCTTCCGCGGCCTTGCCGCCTGGCAACAGGCACTCGATGCTGGAGTCAAGGAGACTGGCTGCACCGTGCATTGGGTCGACGCCGGTGTGGATACTGGAAGCATCCTGGCGCAGTCTTATGTCCCCGTCCTGCCTGATGACTCGGCAACATCCTTACATGCACGCATCCAGGTCGCTGAGCACACGCTTTACCCCCGAGTCCTGCAAACTCTCGCCGAGGAATGGGCGTCGTGAGTAAGTTTCGGCTGTTCGACCTCAATCCCGAGCAACAGGCAGCAGCGAGCCATACAGGCGGACCGCTGCTGATTCTTGCGGGAGCAGGCACCGGCAAGACGCGCGTGATCACGTCGCGTATCGCGTGGCTCGTCGCCCAAGGCGCAGACCCGAAGGCCATCATCGCCGTCACGTTTACCAACAAAGCGGCGCGCGAGATGAAGGAACGGGTCGCGGGCATGGTGGATGCGGCCTCGGCCAAAGAACTCACGCTATCGACATTCCACTCGCTCTGCGTCCGGATTCTCCGCGCGGATGCCACCCACATCGGCTATAAAGCTAATTTCAGTATTTTCGATGATGGGGACCAATCCGGCCTGATCAAAAAGATCATCAACCGCGTTACAGCCGACGATGAGAATATGGACCCGGGCGTTGCGCGTGCATTGATTAGCAAGGCAAAAAACAACGCGTGGCGGCCGCCAGACGACGATGAAACGGTGATCGGCGCGGTCTATCGCAGGTACGAACAGGAACTCAAGGCTCAAAACGCCATGGATTTTGACGACCTCCTCGTAAATGCGGTGAAGCTCTTGGCAGACTTTCCTGACGTTCGGACCAAATGGAGGACCCGCTTCCGGCATTTGCTGGTCGATGAATTTCAGGATACCAATCGCCTCCAACTCGACCTCGTTTCGCTGCTCGCAGCCGGCGACCCGCCGGACGTCTGCGTGGTCGGTGACGATGATCAGAGCATCTACGGATGGCGCGGCGCCGAAGTGGCAAACATCCTTGAGTTTGAACGCCACTTCCCAAATCCGCGCATCGTCAAGCTGGAGCAAAACTACCGCAGCACGAATGTCATCCTTCAGAGCGCGAACCGCGTCATCCGCAATAACACGGCCCGCCGGGGAAAAAATCTCTGGAGTCCCAAAAACGAAGGTGAACCCGTGCACATCATTGCTGTCCCGACCGACGTGGACGAAGCCGAGTTTGTTACTGGCGAGATTGCTGCTAAGCGAGATCTTGGAGCTCTCCAATGGGAGAATTTTGCCATCCTCTACCGGATGAACGCACAGTCTCGACCGTTCGAGGAAAACCTTCGCCGATTACGCATTCCGTATCGCCTTGTGGGAGGTAAGAGTTTTTATGACCGGCGTGAAGTTAAGGATGTCACTGCCTACATGTCGTGTCTCCTGAACCCCACCGACGACACCGCTCTGCTACGGATTATCAATAACCCGCCCCGAGGCATAGGTGCGACCACGGTGGACCTTGCATTCGAGCGTAGCATCAAGTCCGAGCGCCCGCTTTTCGAAGAAATGACATCCCCCGAGTTCTTGGACTACGCATCCAAACGCGCATCTAATGCCATTCGCGAATTTGCTGATACCCTGTCCGCAGCGCGCATACGAGTGACGACACCCGGCAGCGACGCTGCGCACATCCTCAGCGAGATTCTCACGGAGTGCGGGTATTTCGAAGACCTCCGCAGATCCTGCAAATCCACCGAAGAAGGCGATAAGCGCGAGGGAAACGTGCGTGATCTCCTCGTTAGCCTATCGGAGCATCAGAAGAAAAATCGCGATGGATTGCGAAGCTTCCTTGATGATCTGGCACTGGATCGCGACCGGGAGGACAAAGAAGACACCACTAAGGGAGTCACTCTGATCACGCTACACGCTGCCAAAGGGCTGGAGTTTCCGCACGTGTTCCTTGTGGGCGCAGAGGATGGACTTTTGCCGCACATGCGCTCCAAAGCTGAAGATACCGTGGACGAAGAACGTCGGCTATTTTATGTCGGGGTCACTCGCGCCATGGAGACGCTCACTATTACGCATTGCCGCCACCGAAAGCGCTTCGGAACACCGACCTATTGCGAACCCAGCCCGTTTCTAGAAGAAATGGAAGGAGAAGGCGTGGAACGTCGCAATTTCGAGGACATCGTGAACGAGCCCATGGACGACGCGCAGTTCGACAACCAATTCGCCCGCATGCGCGAACTCCTCAGCGGAGACTAATTTACCCCTGAAAGACATTTTCCGCCGCCGCCATCAGATCCGGAAACTGATATCTGTAACCCGATCCGCCCGCACGCACGGGCAGCACGCGCTGGCTATCGAGCACGAGATTCGACAGATCTCCCAGCACCAACCGGAGGACAAATGCTGGAACACCAAAAATTGCAGGTCGACGCGCGCTCGCGGCCACTACCCGCGTAAATTCTTTGTTCCTGATCGGCTCCGGCATCACCGCGTTCAGTGGCCCCACGAGGTGAGGGTTTGCAATCGCATGAAGCACCAATCCGGCCGCGTCATTTACGTGAATCGCGGACATCCACTGCTGACCGTTGCCGAGCGTGCCGCCTAGTCCTGTCTTAAATACCGGAGCGATCAACTGCATAGCCCCTGCCCCGCGGCCCAGGACCATCCCCGAGCGCAAAAACACCACGCGGACGCCAACCGCTTTTGCAGCCTCAGCCTCCCAATCAGCAGCCACATCCGCCAGAAATCCATCCCCCATGGACGATTCTTCGGTAAGCTCAGAGTTCCCCCGGTCTCCGTAATACCCAATGGCCGATCCCGACACGAAGACAGACGGCCCAGGGGTAGCGGCAGCGATGCCTTCAACGACCCGCCGCGTGCCTTCGATGCGGCTTTTTCGGATGCGATCTTTTTTCCCCGCAGTCCAACGCCCAAGGATCGACTCACCAGCAAGGTGGACCATGGCATCAAGACCGGACGCATCTACGGGAGCATCCATCGAAAAAGCTCTCCATTCAGCAGCCGGAAACAGATCCGTCTTGGGCGATCCATTCCGCGAAAAACAGACCACGTCGTGACCTGCCGCCAGCGCCTGCCGGGTGAGCTCTGCACCAATAAATCCTGTCGCTCCAGTGATTCCGATTTTCACGCTGTTTTTAACTATCCTTGAACGTCGTATTGAGCCACTTCAACGGAAAACGATCCCCGGGGCAATCCGTCGGCTTTGGATTAATCTGCTTATGCCCGCGGACAATCGGCTGTTTGCCCTGCACGCGGCCGCACCGTTGACGGAGGTAAGTGATCAATTCTTGAAGCGCTGCTGCCTGTGCCTTGGTTGGAAGATCCCGATTGAAATCACCGACAAAACAAATCCCGAGAGAAATGTTATTCAGGTAATCGCTGGCGACGTGACCGCCGTTAATTTGTCGTGTCCAGCGGTTTCCTATTTCAATCTCGCCATCTCCTGACGATGTCCCATTGCCAATGACAAAATGATACGCAAGACCATTCTGCATTTTGCGAACTTTGCGATGGTAGTTGTCAAATGCTTTGGCATTGCCCTGGCGGGTCGCGCTATTGTGCACGATTATATACTTCCATCGGCCGCGTTTCACCTTGGCCTTGTCGATCGCTGCGCGCACCGAAGGCGTGAGATATCGGTATTTTGGACCTCCCCCACCAAAGAACCCTCCCGACCTGGCCTTGGGAGGCGGAGCAAAACCCTCGTCTTTCGCCTTCCCTGATTTTTCAATGACAATTGGAGCATTCGATCGCTTTGGCGTAGGCGTGGCCTTGGCCTTTGGTGTGGGACGAGGCGTGGGGGTAGCACGCGGGCGCGGGGTCGGAGTGGCCTTCGGTGTCGGCCGCGGAGTTGCCGTCGGTCGAGGTTTGGGAGTTGCCGTGGGTTTCGGCGTAGCCTCAGGCGTCGGCACTGGCGTAGCTTCAGACGTCACAGCCGGCGGTGAGGCGTCCGGCTCGTCATCTTCGATTTTTGATTCCGGAGTAGGCGTTGGACGCGGCGCTACAGGTGTTGCACGCTGTGCGGGAGTCGGACGCGGCCGAGGCGTAGCACTTGCCTGCGGGACAGGGCGGATGTCCTCTCGCGCCCGTAAGAACAATGCCCGCTTTTCTGCATCAGTCATCTCAGAGCGAATCACAAGCGGGCAGACGATCATCGATAAAACAACGATAAGGGCTGCAAGAATTCGGGTGCGCACATCGCGACGCTATCAGATTGCCACCAGCGTTCAAGTATCAGCGTCGGAATTGCATGAAATGCAATTTGCGGCTAGTTTCCCCAATCATGAGACACTTTCTCCTTTTACTCTGTGCCGTATGGATCGCCACTGGTGCTGCCATGGCGCAATCCGGAGTCGCGCAAGAAAACTTTGTTAAAGGTCTTCGTTCATTTACTGACGGCGACACCACGGCAGCAAAAGAATACCTCACTACGGCCCTTCAAGCTGATCCGAAACACCGGCAAGCGGCGCTGCTAATGCAGAGGCTACAAATGCAGGAACGCACCGGCGGCAACCTCGAACAGCGCGCAACCGCTGTAATCATCCCGTCTTTTGACGTCAAGGATGCGTCGCTATCCACCGTGCTTGACTATCTCCCGCAGGCAGCTGCCGAACACTCCAATGGCACGCTCGCACTAAATATCATCCGCCTGTTTACCACAGAATTGGCCGACGAAACCAAAATCACGCTCAGCATTCGGAATGCGCCGGTCACGGAAATCCTCCGCTACGTCGCACAGTCCGCCGGACTACAAGTGCAATACCAGCCACACGCCGTGGTAATGAGTCAGCCGCAAACAAATCCGTAGAAAAAACTATTACTGCAATTGTTGGGAGGCCATCGGCGTCTCGCCGACCGAGGGCTCCATATAGACTAAGAGGGATGTTTTGAAAGATAGCCACCGCCGCGGCGATCTGCTTGGATGCGCACCATGAGCGATTCAGACGCAACGATGGCAGTCTTTCTAGATCTGGAGAATATTGCACTGGGTGCCAAAGAATCGAAGTT
>JBGSMR010000296.1:0-6255 GCA_041740065.1 Chthoniobacterales bacterium | reverse complement strand
GGGTGGAATCTCCGGATGCCTATGTTTCAGGACTTGCGCGTACGGCAGGCGTTTGCGCACGCCGTGAATGTGCCGGAGATGATCAAATACGTCCTTTACGGCAATGGGGTGCAAAGCACGGGGATTTTCCCGCCCATGTATTGGTTTGCAAATAACGACATCGAGCCGATCCCTTACGATCCTGATCGTGCCCGCGCGCTGCTCGATGAAGCCGGGTGGCAAGTCGGACCGGATGGAATCCGCGAGAAAGACGGCGAGCGATTGTCGTTTAAGCTCATCACCAACCAAGGCAATGAGACGCGCAAGGACATAGCAACACTCGTTCAAGACAACTTAAAACGAATCGGGGTCGATGTCCAAGTGGAGATCTACGAATGGGCGGTATTCATTAGCCGATTTGTGATGAAGCAGGAATTTGAATCACTCGTGCTCGCGTGGACGACACCGCCGGACTACGATGCGTATCAAGTCTGGCATTCGTCCCAGGCCAACGCCGATCAACTGAACCTCGTGGGATATAATAACCCCCAGGTGGATCGTCTCATTGAGCAACTCCGTCAAGAGTATGATCGAGACAAAATCATCGCGATGGCGAGGGAAATCCAACGCATCATTTACCAAGATCAACCGTTGTTATTTCTTTACATCCCGGACTCCACGAGCGTGATCTGGAAAGATAGTTTCCGCATCCGACGCCCTACACCAGACGGTTGGAAGGATACTCCGATCGAGATGACCAAGGCCGGATGGACCTACTATTTACAGTGGTTTTATCGACCCGAATACGCGGATGGAATGCCGCCAGCTGAGGTTACCGTGCCATGATTCATTTCATCATTCGCCGATTATTGATTGCGCTGGTTCTGGTGTTTTTCATCAGTCTGGTTTCATTTTTCATTATCACGCTGACTCCCGGCAGTCCCTATCCTTGGGGAGAGCTTGATCCAAAAATCTCGCAAACGGTGAAGGACAATTACCGGAAGCAGTTCCATTTGGACGAGCCGATTTGGATGCAATATTACCTCAATATGAAGGGGCTATTCTCCGGGGATTTGCGGAGCATCAAAGATGGCCGCCCCGTGTTGGAACGCATCGGGGAACGCCTGCCTGCCACGCTTGCGCTGAACGTGTGCGCAATTGTCATCTCATTGAGTTTTGGTCTTCTCATCGGTGTCTATTCTGCCAGAAATGCCGGGCGATGGCCGGACGTCACGCTCTCGGTAATCTCCTTTGCGATGCTTGCACTGCCGGGATTCTGGATCAGCTATCTTGTGATTATCGGGATCACTGATTGGTTCGGCACACCGATGCTCGGGACCAGCAGTTACGGCACTATCTTCCCGAATGCAGCATCACAAATGCTCGACTATGCATGGCATCTGGCCCTCCCAGCATCATTGCTGGCATTGGGAGGCATTGCGGCCCAGTCACGATATATCCGCGCAAGCATGATCGAGACCCTCGGCGAGGACTACATCCGAACCGCTCGGGCGAAGGGATTGGATGAAGAAACTGTTTCCTACAAACATGCACTACGGAATTCGATCCGCCCGTTGATCACCGGGATTGGCGGACTCCTACCTGCGCTAATTGGCGGATCAATTATCATCGAAAGTATTTTTGCGTATCCAGGGATTGGCCGACTTGGATACCAGGCCGTGCTTGAGCGGGATTATTCCACGCTTGTGGCGCTCAATTTCATCACCGCAGCGCTTGTCTTGTTGGGCAACCTGTTGGCAGACATCCTCTATGCTGCGGTGGACCCGCGGGTGCGACTCGAATGAACGACGAATTCCTCAGTCCAGGTCAACGCATGATGCGCCGGTTTCGACAAGACCGGATTGGCATGATCGCTACGGCGTGCGTGGCGCTGCTATTTGTGGTGGCGGTCACATTTGGCACCTTGAGTCTCCTGGGCATTCCGTTTCCTGCGGACCCTAACCTCACGAATCTCGAGGCGAAGCTGCTACCACCCTCCGCGGATCATTGGCTCGGCACCGATAACCTCGGCCGGGATGTGCTGGCCCGATTGTTGCACGGTGCATACATTTCTCTCTCGGTAGGATTCGTCGCAGTTTTCGTGTCGCTGGCAATCGGAGTCGCAGTCGGGGCGGTGTCGGGATATTTTGGCGGATGGGTCGACAACGTGATCATGCGCGTGGTGGATGCAATCATGTGTTTTCCTACCTTCTTCCTGATCCTTACCGCGGTCGCACTCATGGGTCCCAGCTTAATCAACATCATCGTGGTGATCGGGCTGGTGAGTTGGACTGGCACCGCTCGGTTGGTGCGGGCAGAATTTTTAACTCTCCGGGAATCCGAGTATGTGCGAGCGGCGCGCGGGCTAGGCCAGAATGCATTCGCGATCATTTTCAAACACATCCTGCCTAATGCTGCGGCACCGATTTTTGTTACGGCTGTGCTAGGAATTCCTGACGCGATCTTAACGGAAGCCGGGTTGAGTTTTCTCGGGTTTGGTGTCCAACCGCCGCAGGCGACGTGGGGGAATATCATCTCCGATGGGAAAAGCTACATCTTGGATGCATGGTGGTTGATTCTTTTTCCGGGACTTGCGATTTTCATGTCAGCACTCGCGTTTTATTTGGCGGGTGATGCGCTTCGACGGGCGGCATCCTCGAAAAGCGAAACCCAGTAATTTCTCAGCACCCCACGTCCAGCATGTCTAGCACCCAACCGCTTCTCGAGATCAAAGATCTGCGCATCCAGTTCCGCACCGAGTCCGGCACGACAGAGGCCGTGCGGGGAATCTCCTTTGAACTTCAAAAAGGTGAGGCGCTCGCCATCGTTGGAGAGAGTGGAAGCGGAAAAAGTGTAACGGCACTTGCACTCACGCGACTCCTGCCGACGCCACCTGCTGAATTTCGCAGCGGCGAAATTCTATTTGAAGGCCGCGACGTGTTAAAGTTGTCACCGGCGGAGTTGCGCAAGGTCCGTGGCGGCGGCATCGCCTACGTATTTCAAGAACCTTCGACATCACTGAACCCGGTCTACTCGATCCGCTCGCAGATCGCTGAAGCGATCCGATTGCACCGCCCGGAAGTGAAGGATGTTGACGCCGAGGTCGTGCGATGGCTGGATGCGGTCGGCATTGTCAACCCCGCGCAGCGGATGCGCGATTACCCGCACCAACTTAGTGGCGGCATGCAGCAGCGGGCAATGATTGCGATGGCTCTGAGTTGCCAGCCTAAATTATTGGTAGCGGACGAACCGACCACGGCACTGGATGTCACAATCCAGTCGCAGATTCTTGATCAACTTCGGGAACTGCGACAAAAGTTCGACATGTCGTTGATTTTGATCACGCATAATTTTGCGATCATAAAGAACCTCTGCGATAAAGTGGCTGTGATGTTTCGCGGGGAAATCGTGGAGTTTGGCACTGCGGAAGACGTGCTACGCAATCCCCAACATCCTTATACCCGGGCACTCATCGATTGCATTCCTAAGCTCGGCGCGCACCGGGAGCGTCTGCACACCATCGATTACAGCAAGATCCCAGCCGCTTGATTACTAGTCAGGCAAGTCACGCGCTCCCCGTGCTCGTCGGCATGGTGCTAATGAGCATGCCATCGGCCCATGCAGGGCTGTTTGATTTCCTCAAACCGAAGCCACCCCCAGAGCCACCCCCAATGGTGCTGAATCAACCCTCACCACCTGCGGAACCTCCCCAAGGGTCGGTGCTTGGACTCAACTCCGAGCGTGTGCTTCCACCGCTTTTCCGAAGCAGTGACGACCCAACTATCCTCAAGGGCGCCGGAGTGTCCGCTCAAGGGTTATCGACTCTGAGAGCGTCCGCCAGCGGACAATTCGACCGCGAGCAACTTTACCTGCTCCAATTCATCCTGCGCGATCGCGATGTGCATATTATCGATCTGCGCGCGGAACCCCATGGTCTCGTAAATCGGGCAGCTATCACCTGGGCGCCCGAGGAAGGAAAGACCCCAACCTCGTCGCCGCAAACCACCGAATTGCGCTGGCTGAAACAGGCAATGGATCAGCGCACAGTGCCCGTGAAATTTTACGCACCCGGAAATTTCGCAGATCCTGCAGCATGGCAGGTCATTGACTTGATCTTCGATGTGCGGACCACGGCCACCCCCGCCCGCATGATTGCCGAGGCACGATTTTCCTATCATCGAATCGCGTTTCAAGACGGAAAATTGCCCACGGCTGCGGTCATAGATCAATTCATCCGAACGATGACAAAGCTCCCTGCCAGCGCGTGGGCCCACCTGCATTGTGACACCGGTGGCTACCGGGCGAGCCTGTGTTACACAATGTGGGACATGATGAAAAATTCTACGGTACTCCCCGCGGATCAAATCGTGGAGCGACAGCGACGCCTGGGTGGCATGGGGCTCACGCGAACCCCAGAGGTGAGGCAATTTTTGGCAGAATTCTTTCAATATTGCGAATTTGCAGGTCCGGAATTCAAGACATCATGGAGCTCTTGGTCCCGTCGCCGATTAGATCCTCGCTGAGCATTTGGAACCTGCTACGTGGCAAGCTATGAGCTCCTTTTTATAGATCCTCCTCAGCCGGGGGTTTATCCCGAGCGGATGTTTCTTGCGCCTAATGGGCAGAATGTTGTGAAATTCCAACGAGCGAAGTTTCCTCACCGATCACCGAGGAGTATTGGAACCACTGGATCGATCTGGGAAATTATTGGAGGGCGTTATCCGAAGCAGAGAAATCTGCGATTCTCGGGCTGCCAATTATTGTTCACACAGACGACGATCTGCGTCCCTCTTCTCATGGGAAAAAGTTCGAAGTGCGACAGGATATTTTGAATTTCACCATCTTTCATAAATAACGTGTTTTTTTCATACTGTTGTAGGTTTTGCTGATGCGAGGAAGAAAACTACAGGTGGGGCTGCCCTAAAGTCAGTGCAGCAGCGAAGATCCCCAGAATCTTGGAGCGCCCCCCCAACCGCCGCCGGGGTGTCATGATCCCTGCCGGCAACGACTTCAATCCTCCGATGTCCTCGTTGATTGGCGCAAGACGCGTGCAGATGACGCGGCCTCAATTATACGGCCACCACCACCATGCTTTATGTAGTCAGAGTTACTCTGCCTGCTTGGCTGTCTGTGTTTTGCTACTCGCTCGCGCCTACATAGCTAAAACAAACAACCCCGGTCTTTCGACCGGGGTTGTTGCTGATTTTTGAGCCGAGGCTCAGGTTGAGGGATGGTGGGTCCGGACTTAGTAGTCCATTCCGCCCATGCCGCCGCCTTGTGGCATCGGAGCTGGCTTATCCTTTTCGGGGAGCTCAGTGATGAGCGCCTCGGTGGTCAGGAGGAGTGCGCTGATCGAGGATGCGTTCTGAAGTGCGCTACGGGTGACTTTGGTCGGATCGACCACGCCAGCTTTGACGAGGTCCACATATTCGCCAGTGGCGATATTGAGTCCTTCGTTGCCTTTACGCTTTTTGACTTCCTGAACGATGAGTGCTCCTTCGAGACCAGCATTGTCAGCGAGCTGACGGAGCGGGGCTTCGATGGCGCGGCGAACGATGCCGAGGCCGATGGCTTCGTCACCTTCGAGCTTCACGTTGTCGAGTGCCTTTTGAGCACGGACAAGTGCAACTCCACCGCCGGGGACGATTCCCTCTTCAACGGCTGCGCGGGTTGCGTGCAGAGCATCTTCAACGCGGGCTTTCTTTTCCTTCATCTCAGTTTCGGTGGCAGCACCGACATTGATGACGGCGACACCGCCTGCGAGCTTGGCAAGACGCTCTTGGAGCTTCTCACGATCGTAATCGCTGGTGGTTTCATCGATCTGGCGGCGGATCTGGGACACACGGCCCTGGATATCCACGTTCTTGCCTTCGCCTTCAACGATGGTCGTGTTTTCTTTGTCAATAACAACACGTTTTGCACGGCCGAGGTCTTCAATTTGGAGGTTTTCCATCTTGATTCCGAGGTCTTCTGTGATGCAACGACCACCGGTGAGGACAGCGATGTCTTCGAGCATTGCTTTACGGCGATCACCAAAGCCAGGAGCCTTGACAGCGCAGATCTGCAACGTTCCACGAAGTTTGTTCACAACGAGCGTTGCGAGGGCTTCGCCTTCGACGTCTTCAGCAATGATGAGGAACGGACGACCGGTCTTCGCGACTTTTTCGAGTAGCGGCAGAAGATCCTTGAGGCTGCTGATTTTCTTCTCGTGGATGAGAATGTATGCGTTCTCAAGAACGGCTTCCATGTCTTCCGTGTTGGTCACGAAGTAAGGAG
>JBGSMR010000065.1:0-6601 GCA_041740065.1 Chthoniobacterales bacterium | reverse complement strand
GGTGTTGGATCGATGGCTGCTGCGGGGCTTTCGTTATAGAGACTGACATTACCTCCGGTGACGGGAGTGTCAAACGCGCGACACGCATCGGCCATTCCCTCGACGGCCTCGCGGAGTTGGAGGAAATTTTCTGGTTTGTGGGGATTTCCGAAGTTCAGGTTGTCGGTGACAGCAACGGGGGTCGCGCCCGAGCATGCGAGATTGCGTGCTGCCTCAGCGATGGCAATGCGGGCGCCCTGGCGGGGATCCTGCCGGCAGTAGATCGCGTTACAATCAGTCGTGGCAGCAAGGATTTTATCGGCTTCCCGGACAATGAACACGGCTGCGTCCGAGCCTGGCAGCACGGTGCATCCCAGACGTACCATGTGATCATATTGGCGCCAGACCCAGCGTTTTGAAGCGATGCTGGGGTGGGACAATAGTCGCACCAAGGCGGATTCCACGCTGGTCTCCGGGATCTCGTGGAGCAGTTCCTCTGCCGTTGCGGAAGAGCGTGGCGGGATGGCTGCCGCTTCGCGGGAGTAAAGGGGGGCGTCGTCAGCCAGTTTTGCTGCCGGAATTTCGACAACGGTCTTGCCGCCTTGGAGGACGCGCATCATTCCATCATCTTTCACCTCACCGACAAGAGCGTAGGGGAGATCCCATTTCTCGAAAATTTCACGGACCGTTTGTTCTTGGCCCTTTTTGACGATCACCAGCATGCGCTCCTGAGATTCGCTTAAAAGAATCTCGTAGGGGGTCATGCCGGTTTCTCGTTTGGGAACCAAGTCTAGTTCGATTTCAACACCGGTGCCGCCGCGGGAGGCGGTCTCGCAGGTGGAGCAGGTCAGGCCCGCCGCGCCCATGTCCTGGATGCCTGCCACGCAGCCGCTGGCCAGGAGTTCGAGACAGGCTTCGAGAAGCAGCTTTTCGCGAAACGGATCCCCTACCTGCACTGCGGGCCGGTCTTCCTTAGACTCCTCGGTGAGTTCACGGGATGCGAACGCAGCTCCTGCAAGGCCGTCGCGGCCAGTTTCGGCGCCGACATAAAATACAGGATTCCCGATGCCTACGGCACCGCCTCGAGCGATTTGTTCGTGTTTGAGAATGCCGAGATTCAGGACGTTGACGAGCGGGTTGCCTGAATACGATTCATCAAAGTAGATCTCACCGCCGACGGTCGGGATGCCGATACAATTTCCGTAATGGGCAATCCCGGAAATTACCCCGGCGAAAAGCCGTCGGTTGTTTGCTGCTTCGGATTCCTGATCCTCCGAATCCGCATGGATCGGTCCAAAGCGCAGGGAATTCATGGAGAATACGGGTCGTGCTCCCATGGTGAAAATGTCTCGGATAATCCCGCCAACTCCGGTGGCTGCTCCTTGAAACGGCTCCACAGCGCTGGGATGGTTATGGCTCTCCATCTTGAACGCGATTCCCCATCCGTCGCCGATATCGATGACTCCGGCATTTTCCTCTCCCGCCTTCACGAGGACACGATCGCCAGTTGTCGGGAATTTTTTGAGTTCGAGTTTTGAGTTTTTATAGGAGCAATGCTCGCTCCACATCACCGAAAAGACACCGAGTTCGGTGAAATTGGGATCACGGCCCAGGATTTCCTGGATGCGTCCGTATTCGTCGGGCGTGATCCCGTGTTTGGCGATGACTTCGGGTGTAATTGCAGGGTCGGAATGCATGGCGATGAAAAGCGGTTACGCGAGCAGGGATTCGAAGATGGCAAGTCCATCGGTGCTGCCGAGGAGCGGGTCGCAGGCGCGTTCGGGATGTGGCATCAACCCAAATACATTGCGCTCGCGATTGCAGATGCCGGCGATGTTCGAACGCGAGCCATTCGGGTTGGCGTCGTCTGTCGTGCGTCCCCTCGAGTCACAGTATCGCAAGAGGATCTGGCGGTTCTTCTTAAGCGCCAGCATCGTGGCATCGTCTGCAAAATAACATCCTTCACCGTGGGCAATCGGTAAGTTCAGCACGGTCCCGGCGGGTGCGTTGCGAGTGAACCGGGAGTCCGGTGTTTCGACGCGCACAGCGCGGTGCTCGCAAATAAAATGAAGATCCCGGTTGCGGACAAGGGCTCCCGGTAACAAGCCAGCTTCGCAGAGAATCTGAAAACCGTTGCAGATTCCAATTACTGTCCCGCCGGTGGTGGCGAATTCTTTCACGGCCTGCATGATCGGCGAAAATCGAGCGATGGCACCACAGCGCAGGTAGTCGCCATAAGAAAATCCACCGGGTACTACTACGACGTCGCATTCGGGAAGCGCGGCATCTTTATGCCAGACGGCTTCGGCGGACGCTTTTGGGAGCGCATTAAGTGCAAACAAACAATCCTGATCACAATTGGATCCCGGAAACCGGAGAACGGCAAATTTCATAGATTCAAATGGGCGATGAAATGGAATGGGATGGCTACCGGAAGCGATAACCGAAACACCTAGGCCGTGATTTCCAAGGTGTAGTCCTCAATGACAGGATTCGAGAGCAATTCGCGGCAGAGGGTATGGAGCGCGGCTTCATCAGCGGATGCCGATAATTCGATCTCGATCAGTTTACCAACCCTCACGCGTCCGACGCCATTCAAGCCATGATGAGTCATGGCTTGAGCGACAGCCGCTCCTTGAGGATCGAGGACGGAAAGTTTGGGCATCACATGGACAACAGCCTTCATATCTTGCGAAGCATGGGGATTTTGACTTCAGGATTCAAGCAGTCAATCGCCGCGAAGTGACCAAATGCACCTGAATGGCAATCAAAGCTGCAAAGAGGCACGCCACCGAAAACAGCTCGCCGTGGTTAGAATAAAACGTCCGCACCGGCTGCACCGGCACCTGAACCGTGCCCGAAAGGAAGCCTTCGATAAAGGTATTGCCGTCCGCCGAGGCAAGTTGCTCTTCGACGCGCCCCAGAGGATCAATGAATGCAGTCACCCCTGTATTGGCCGCTCGCACCATGGGCCTGCGGTTTTCGATCGTGCGGAAAATGCTGTTCGCGAGATGCTGCCTTGATCCAGCGCTCTGACGGAACCACCCGTCATTCGTTAATACGACGAGGAGTTGAGCACCGCGCAGGACAAAGTGCCGGGTCAATTCTCCCAGCGTATCCTCAAAACAAATCAGTGGCGCAATGCGGACAGGTAAACGACTCAAATCCAACACGGCTGGCTCCAGTCCAGCATCGAAATCCGCGGGCACTTGGTCGCCAACGAGCCATGCGAATAACGGAAATGAATGCCGAAACGGAACGTATTCTCCAAACGGGACGAGGTGGATTTTATTGTAAACCTGTGCCCCGCCAGACGGATTGATCAGGACTGCCGAGTTGTATCCTCCGAAGGCGTCGTAATAGACGGTCCCGAATAAAAAATCAGCGTTCGCGGAGGCAGCGATTTCTAACACCTCTTTTGCCAACGATTCATCGTTCAGTGCGGGGCGCGGGGTGGCGGCTTCCGGCCATATAATCAGATCGGGTTTCGCAAGCACTGCGACTTCGGTTTGACGCCTGTACGTTTGGAGGATGCGTTCCTCGAAGGCAGGATCCCACTTTACGTCTTGGGGGATATTTGCCTGGATGGCGGCGACTTTTAACGGGATCGAGGGTGCCTTAGGCTTGTAATAATGGTGCACGCCGTAGCTGAACGCCACAGCGATGAGCGCAATCGTCACGGTAAAATCATAGTGCGGCCGAATCCGCATCTTCCCGACCTCAATAGAAAACCGCCGAACCGTAATCACCGCGATCAGATTGGCTAGGGCAATAAGAAACGAAATGCCGCCGACCCCGGTGATATCCGCGACCTGAATGAGTGCCGTCTGCTCAAAGAGGGCAACGCCGAGCCCATTCCACCCAAAGCCCGTGAAAAGCTCGCCCCGCACCCATTCCAGACCGACCCAAGCCGCAGCACCGGATGCAGCAAGCCGGAGATTGGTCCATGAGTTCATCCATGGCAGTCGATTATGTGGCGTCTCGATGTTCACGTCACGCTGTGGGCACGCCACGACGCCAGTGAACCAACCCCACACACCGAAATAGATCGCAAGATAGAATGAGAGAATGAACCATCCGGGCTCCGTAACTTCCGTAAGCCAAAAAAAGACAATCCAAAAAAATACGAGGCCAGCAACGTAGCCATGGAGAAAGTGCCCGAGTGGACCGCGATTTTTACGAAACCAGAGCGTACAAATTAACGGGACGAGCGCGATCCAAACCAGCCAATCCTGTTCAAATGGCGGATATGCGAGTCCTAACAACCCGCCGCTCAGGATTGATGCCGCCCATGGCCAGATGCGATTCATTGGTCCACAGGTGCCGTCGCGGCATCCACGGTTACGCTGCACGGCATTTCCTCATTGGGCGTGCCTGCCGGTGGGCCGGTAGTGACGGCAATCGTCGTCCAGCCATCCGGCTCAACTAGAGCAATACGGCCAGACATTTTTTGGTTGGGCAATGTGGGACTTGTCATCACTGCGGCGGTGCCAACTGCGAGCCGAGATTGCTGACTTTCTGAAAATCGAGCCCGCACGATCCATTCGCCGTTTTCGGACCGCAAGGTCGCTTGTGAAGTGGTGGGGTTGTTGGCGTGATAGGTCACCCAACTCCATCCAACACCCAGCAACCCGATAGCGAGCACGCTTAGTACGAGCCAGGATCCTGAGGGAGTGGTGTTATTTATGCTGCTTTTCATTGGGCCGGTTCGGCTGAAACGGGTCGTTCGGTTAATAGCCGCACCAGTTGTGTGCCAGCACTTGTCAACGTGGGTCTCGCCACACTACCGCCGACCAGTCCGCGCGTTGCGCGTGCAAGCGGAATGCCATTTGGCGCAGTGACGGAGACAACGGCGGGTGATGCTACCGGACGGTCCGAGGCAGCTGCACGCACCGGCGTGCCATTTTCTGAAAAGCCAATAATCCATGCCGCAGGTGATGCGGGGGTGCCGGGTTCGACCAGCCAAGAATAGCGTTTTACGAGGGTAAAGGCCGGCGTATGTGGAACAACAACGCGGAATGCTTCGGGTTCAGATTGAAGGTAGTTTCCGAGCCGGAACGCTGTGGGGTTCTTCCGTGCAGCTGCGAGCAGCGCCATGGGATTGACTCCGACTAAATTTCGTCCGTTGAAGTTGCCATGTGGGTTCGGGTCGCGTGGCGCGTTCGCCGGAAACCATTCCGCAAAGTGCGGGCTGATCATAAGTGCAAACTCAAAATGCAGATGCGCGCGAGCGCGATCCAGCCCCACACCTGTGTATCCCATCACGCCGATTTTTTCCCCTTGCCGCACGCGTGCTCCAACTCGGGTGGTGATGCTGCCCAGATGAGCATAAATACTGTAATATGGACTAGCCTCGATAACGTGTTCTATCACGACATATTTGCCGTAGTTTGAGTCGCCAGCACGTTCGCTGCTATAAACGACGGTGCCATCCGCGGCGGCGAGAATAGGATCCAAAGGACTCCCGGCCGGATCCCGGTGCAGTGGGGCTATATCAATCCCTTCGTGGTGACGCAAATAAACCACACCGCCCCCTTGTCGCACTGGCCCGCGCACAAATCCATACATTCCACCCTCCCATGGCGTCGTGGTCTCACCCTCAAAGTTCCGTGTGACGTGCATGTAAAATTGCTCAGGCTGTCCGGCAAGCACCGCGCGGTTGGCGGTAGGAAAATCAATGATTGGCTGAGGCTGCGCCTGTGCTAGTGCCATGGGAAAAACCGCAGCTGCAAGCGTAAACGATACAAGAATCTTATTCATCGTTCGTTTGCTGGCGTGGGTTTTGGTCTTGGTGTGGGTTTTGGCGCTACCTTTTTCGGTTTTTTGCCTTCCTGACCGATTTCGGGAAAATTTTGGTCGATGAGATCCACTTCTTCGGGTGTCAGTCCGCGCGGAATGGCGATAATTCCGTCTTGCACGGGGCGGTCGACATAAAGATCAATCACTTCGCGTCCATTTAAAAAGGCAAACAAAAATGTGCCGCGTTGGGAAAACGTGTGCTGCATCACCAGATTGGTGCCATGGGAATCCAGTTTAAAGTAGGCACCGAAACTACCATCGGCCGCAGGAAATGTTTGCGCCGAAACCACGTCTCGCTCGTTGATTAAAGGCATCGTCCCCATGAACACTTGTTTTCCGGAGTGCTTCAACGTCACTGGACGCGAAAATTCACCGCCCTGGTTACCCGTCTGCGGATAAAATCTCAACATCACCTTTGATTGATGTTTGGCCCCAGCAACGGCTGGCAGAACCGGTGTGAGCACAGCTATAAGCGCGAGAGCCGCCAAAATCGTTAGTGAACGTAATTCCATGGATCGACATGCTAACTGCGCGGATAGGATTTGCAACAGCGCCCGCTCTGCGTTACGCCGTGGGTGATGAATTGCGGAACTACTATGATTTTTGCGGGTTTTTGTGTGATTGCTCCGCTCGCGGCGCAGGAGGCAGAGTCGTCCGTGCCTTACATTCCCGAGGCGGAAAGCCCGTTCTTTGTTCTCAAGGATGAGTTCAATCCGGAGACCGGCCCCGGCCGACAACGCATCTCGCAGCAGTATCCCAGGAGCAAAGGCGCCACTGTCAACGCAGGAAAAATTTTTACGAGTTTCTTCACGGACATGTTCGC
>JBGSMR010000062.1:0-5023 GCA_041740065.1 Chthoniobacterales bacterium | reverse complement strand
TATCATGCGGCACTCCATGCAGCGTCCCAAATTGGTCGCAGTCACAATTGCTGACATTCAAAGCCGTCTAATACGGTTGATTCGCAAGAAAGCGATCCACATTCCTGTCGTTGTCATGAAGCTCAGAAACGAACCGCTCGCATTCAGCCTGAGCATGCTCCAATCGCTCACCATTTTTCAACAACTCCTGGATCTCTGAAAGCATTCGCTGGAGGTTTCCGCCGGCGAATATTCCCAGCTGATAGCGAAGGAACAATTCGTCTGGATTCACGTCCAGAGAAACAAGCGCGGTGTGCCCGAGTCCAGACTGAATAAAGCTATTTGGCCATCCCTCAAAAGTGGATGTATTCACAAAGAGATTAGCAGAATCATATCTCTCTTGGATCACATGATAGGGTACTTTTTGCCGAAATACGAGGTTCGGAAAAGTGGCCGCCCGGGCTGCCACCGATTCCCAAAGCGCCACATCTTCGCGAGGGCAGATCATCTCACAACGCAGATCGGGTAACTGCTCAACCAGATCTAGAAAAAGATGCGGACGTTTGATCGACTGACAGCGAGCGACCCAGAGCAGGTCCACATCCTTTTTTCCGGTGCGTGGCACGGAGCGTGGGAGGATCAAATTTCGATACATCCCACACGATTGCCCGCGCTTTTTGAACCACTGCGCCTGGTCTTCGGTCATTGCGAATCGCACGTCACATCCGGCCACTCCCCGTTCAAAAAATGCTCCTCGAACCGGATTCTCACGGCGAAATTCGCCATTCACTTCCGTGTCGAGACCGCAGATGAATCCCAGTTTATAACCAAACCAGGGACGCGCTTTTAGAAGAAGCCACAGCCAAGTTGTCCACCCGAGCACGTAAATGTGCGTCGGTCTCTCCTCGCGAAGAACCCGCCAAACGCGCGGAATGGCTCCCAGCAGATCGAGAACGCCGCCTGTGTGGAAACGTCCTCCAGTCCGCGTCACTACACCATCAAACACTCCTCCATCGTTCTGGCCCACATCACCACCAACGACCACACAGGAAATTCCGCGTTTGGCCAATTCCCGAGCCAGCAGTGCGACTTGGAGTTCGGCACCACCAGACACAAGGTCGGTGCGTCCCTCCAAAACCAAGTGGGCGTAGCTTGAGAGAAAGAGGATCTTCATCGGCGAAGCAGCAAGAACCCAATACGCGCCCACGGCAACCGGAGAAAAGCCCGCGCATCACTTCGTCGCAGTGCAGCTAAAAATGAATGTCGACTTTGGGAGCGAATACGATTGAGCAACATGTAATTCTGATCCGCTTGGACTCTCCCCAGCCCACGGAGGAATCGATGCCCCCGCAAAAATCCGAGCTTCAACTCATGGACAGCCGCAAAATATGAGACCCAATCCGCATCTGGAATCGGTTGGCTCCACGCCGTCGCGATCAGCGCCACCTGGTCATCCGATGTTCCTGGAGCCAAATTGCGAAGATTGGCGACAAGAACATCATAAAGCGCCGAGATGCGTGTGTTATCATTCGACGCATGCTCTCCAGCCATCACTGATCCTCCGTGTTGACGATATGAAATCAGACTTTGGCGTAGAGTTACCACAGGGAGTTCAGCGGCCATCCTACCCCACAATTCAAGATCCTCACACGCGCGATAGTCCTGGTAGCCTCCGAACCGGCCCATGACAATATCACGCCGAAACATGGCGCTACTGTGCGAAAACGGAGTGCGGAATCCGCAATCCCAGCGTACTAAATCTGCAGATCCTCCTGAACGCCAGCGGCCTACCCACCGACCTTTATCGTCAATCAGCAACGCATCGGAGCCCAACAACGGGACCGATGGATTCCCCTGCATGAACTGCACTTGCCGGACGAGACGATCAGACCGCGCGGGATCATCTGCATCTTGGCGAGCCACGAATACTCCGCGAGCCCCGGCAAGGCCGCAGTTTAATGATGCAACGAGGCCAAGATTCCGACCGTTAGAAATCACCCGAATCCGAGGGTCTCCCACATTTTCAACGATCTTCATCGATGCGTCCGTCGATCCATCATCTACGATGAGAAGCTCAAAATCCGAATAAATTTGTTTCTGCAAACTTTCAAGGGTGCTAGCTAGATGGCGAGCACCGTTGAAGACTGGCATCAGCACGGTGACTGTCGGGTTTTCGGCCATCACTTTTCCTATGGCATTCTCAAGAGACCGGAGAAAATCTCGCGATGTTGCTCCACCCAGTCTGCACGATCAAAATTCTGCACAGCGTGCTGACGTGCGGCGCATGAAAACCTCCCACGATCCAGCATAATGGCCTCTACCGACTCAGCCATCTGTCCGGCATCGGGGTCGTGATCAGCACTCCAATCATCCACTACGCCAACCAATCGGCCAGCAGAATCCGGGACCAACTCGCTCATTCCTCCACTGCGAGACCCCACAACCGGAACACCACACGCCATCGCCTCAATAGGAACCGTGGGACACGGATCTTTGTATTTTGGATGCAGCAGCACATCGGCAAATTGGAGAATTCCAGGTGCTTCGTCCTGAGAAAATCTCCCACGGAAAGTGACAGCCGACTGCACCCCAAGCGTCTGGATGTATTTAGCAACCACAGCCTCGGCTCCAGGCCAGCGAAGCTCACCCGCAATCATTAGATGCGCATCCCGACCCTTGGCGCGCAATGCGGCCAGGCAATCCAGAGCAGAACGCACACGATAGAAGGCATGATTGGTTCCCATTGCGAGAAGCTTCCAAGGACGTTGATCGCTTCCAGATCCTTCATTCTCCACAGGTGAAAAGCGCTGGAGATCGACGGGATTCCAAAGAATTTTCGACGGAGTATCAACCGCACCCAGATAGCGGTCCGCAGAATACCGGCAAAATGCGCTCTGATAAACGACGTAGTCTGCACGGTGGATTAGATTGCGCATAGGCGCATTGAACCATGGATAAAATGAACCGCACCACGCCGGGTAAGCCACGCCATTTTGATTCCACACCACCGGAATCTGATTCTTCTTGGCCCAAGAAATCAATTCGTCCGGAAAAGGAATGAGGTGGAGAATGCTGCTAACAAGGTAAAGAACAGAAAATTCATCTCGCGATACACCGAAGGCATCGCGTAAATGATCCAACTTCACTGCTCCGCCGATCCGGGCTTCGGCCGGGCGCGCGGGATCGGTCAGCCAACCAAAATTTGGTCGGATCTCTTGAGCTCCCGGTCCCGCATTCAACCCAGCAAGTCTCGCCCGATAGGCAACCCGACCACGCAGGTGATACACATGTCGAAGGCGCTCGATCATTGCGAAGCGCAAGTGCGCCAGGAGCGGGATTGGCTCCACGATTTGCACTGCGTTTCTCATGACCGCGTCCACGGCAAATCCCGTCCCAGCAAGAGCGCCAACCGCTCATTCTCAACCGCATAAAACGCGCTAAGACATTCCCGAGCAGATGGAGGCATATCCTCCCGTTGCCCCCCATCCCGTGCGACAGGCAGCAGTCGAACGGGCGCATCGCTCAGACCCACGTGTTTTCTTGCGACCGCCGCAGTCCCAACCGGATCAGCAAAAAACTCTTCGCTCATTAGAAACAGACACTGCTCGCGCGGAAATACCTGCAACCAACGCTCAAGATTGCGTGCATACATCCCGCAGAGCACGTACCGGGCGGGATTGTAGGCGGCTTTTGCTGCAGCCTCGACGAGCGGAGTCAGCGTTGGATCTGCGACCCACGTGGTAGCTCGACGGACTACTACATCGAAATTCTCACGTTCGCGGCCATCTTTGCAAAACATCCGATAGTCAGACCAGGCCCGCTCAACGGGATCTCGAAACAAAAAAATCAACCGTGCATTCGGGATCACAGCGCGAAGATTTTCCGGAGCATCTGGATGGGTGAAATACTCAACACTCCCGTCCCCAACTAAAAACTTCCCGGGGTAGCGAATCGGAAAATTCATCGCTGAGCGTAAGCGACTTCCCGGATAGTGGAGAAAATTTGTGGGTTCTTTGCGCAGGCCTCTTCGGCAGTCCGGATGGTCCACTAGGTAGTCGTATAGGGTGGATGTGCCACATTTTGGCGCACCCACGAGCACCCAAGACGGCATCGCTCGCAACGGTGCCGTAGCAAGCCGCCAGGTTTTCTGAATTTCTGCACGTAGATCTGGACGCTTTTCCATCAGACAATTTTCCCTCGAATATTTTCCGTGATTCTCACTGCCACTTGAGGCCATGTGAATTGATCAAAGACCAGGCGTCGACCGGCATTTCCCATGCTCTGCCGCAGGGCCGCATCCGATAGAAGCAAATTCAAGCGCTCGTGTAGCAGGTTCGGAGCACAGAGGTACCCAGTCACCCCATCAATGACCCGCTCCAAATTCCCCCCTACGGCAGTAGCCACCACCGGCAAGCCATTCCCCGCAGCCTCCGCGAGCACGGAAGCAGACGGGTCCATACGGCTTGGCAGGCAGAAAACATCGGCCTCGCTGAAATAGCGGCTGATTTCCTCCCGGGAAACACGACCAAAAACGCGGACCCCTTCAAGTGTAATTCCGGGATCGCATCCGCAAATCCAGAGCTCTGCCGATGGATGGACAGATCGGACTTTGGCAAATGCGTGAAGCAACTCCGGGCCACCTTTCCGTTCCCAATCCACTCCTACAAATAGGATGACGTTTCCGTTTCTGGAACTAAAATCCACGATCTCCGGCAGCTGTACATTAGATCCAGAATGCACGGTGACCACGCGATCTGGAGCAATGCCATAGTCGTCGATCACCGAAGTGCGTGCAAAACCGCTGGAGACAAAAGTCGTCGCTGCATTCTGATAAAGCTGAAGCTCCATATCTCGCCATGCTTGGGGGACTGGCATAGACGGCTTTGGCATCGAGTAGCGCCGATTGGCGAGATACGTATGGTCTGTGTATAAAAAGTGCGGAACCCCAAGTGCAGAGGCATCGAACAACGATTGGGTCTGAAACGTAAATGCAGTTTCTGAAGCAACCGCATGCCGCTTCGACCACTCACTTACCGCGCGCAAC
>JBGSMR010000057.1:0-2640 GCA_041740065.1 Chthoniobacterales bacterium | reverse complement strand
CACCACGGGGATTCGGTGATGGCGCTCTGAGTTTTCGGCGGCAGCGAATAGCGGATTCGGGATACAGTGGATGCCATAATTTTAAAACGCTGAATTAGTGTCGAGCCTGGCCGATGGATTCCGTCCAACGTTGCAGAACATTAATGATGAGAAGTAGCGCAAACGAGACGATGAGCATGAAGCAGGCAACCGCCGTCGCCTGCGCGTATTGGTACTGCTCAAGAAATTTGACGATAACAAGCGGCGTGATCTCCGTGCGCATGGGCATGTTCCCGGAAATGAAAATCACTGAGCCGTACTCCCCGATGGCACGGGCAAAGGCCAACGCAAACCCCGTCAGCAACGCCGGCGTAAGCGCAGGCAGGATGATCTTAAACCACGTCCTCAACCGGCTTGCACCGAGCGATGCAGCGGCTTCTTCAACCTCTGGATCGAGGTCCTCCAGCACCGGTTGGACGGTTCTCACCACAAATGGCAGGCCAATGAATGTCAGCGCGATGAAAATCCCGACTTTCGAATAGGCAGTCTCGATGCCAAGTGGATAGAAAATTTGTCCCAGCCAACCATTTTTAGCGTAGAGCGCGGTGAGTGCGATTCCCGCAACAGCTGTGGGCAGGGCAAACGGCAGGTCAACCAAACCATCAATGAGCTTGCGACCTGGAAATCGGTAACGCACAAGCACCCATGCAATCACCAGCCCGAAGAGAGAATTCACAACGGCCGCAGCAAGCGAAACACCGAACGTGACCTGATAACTGGCTACGACTTGACGCGAGGTAATAGTGTTCCAAAACCCCTCCCAACCAAGGCCCGAGGTCCGGATAAAGACGGCAGAAAGCGGAATCAGGACAATATGACTCAGATAGCTGAGCGAAAATCCAAGGGAGAGCCCAAATCCAGGGATGACACGACGGTTTATTTTTTGTTTGCGGAGGGATGGCGGAGGCGTGGCAGGCGAAAGGACGGCAGAAGTCATGAATAGGAAATGGTCAAGAGTGACGCCATGGGTGGTGGTAGTGATCTTGAGCCAATGCCTGCCCGACTCCAAACGGGTCGGGCAGGCTGGCTAAAAACGTCAGCTATTTCGTATAAATCTGATCGAAGATTGCTCCATCGACGAAGAACTTATCCGTAGCTGCGGTCCAGCCGCCGAATACGTCGTTAATCGTGAAAAGAGTGAGATCGGGGTATTGATCTTTGTATTTCGCAAGAACGGCTGGGTTGCTCGGACGATAAAAATGCTTCCCAGCAATGTTCTGGCCCTCGTCGGAATAGAGGTAGTCGAGATAGGCCTGCGCCACTTCCCGGGTTTTCTTTTTATCCACGTTCTTGTCCACAAGCGCAACCGTTGGCTCAGCGAGGATACTCAAGGAAGGGACTACGATCTCGTATTCGTCGCCGTGTTCCTTGAGCGCGAGCAGGAGCTCGTTTTCCCAGTTGATCAAAACATCGCCGATTCCCCGTTCTTGGAACGTCGTGCTTGCGCCACGAGCACCACTGTCCAAAACCGGGACGTTTTTATACAAGGCGGTGATGTATTCCTTGGCCTTGGTTTCGTCGCCACCAAACTCCTTGAGTGCCCATCCGTAGGCCGCAAGGAAATTCCAACGTGCAACACCCGAGGTCTTCGGGTTGGGAGTGATCACTTCGACACCCGGTTTGATGAGGTCATCCCAGTTTTTGATTCCTTTGGGGTTCCCCTTACGAACCAAAAACGCCAACGTGGATTGATAAGGAGCGCTGTTTTCAGCAAGTTTTCCCTGCCAGTCTTCGGGCAGCAGGCCTCGTTTCGCGATCGCATCGATATCCGCTGCAAGTGCCAGGGTAACGACATCAGCTTCCAAACCATCGATTACTGAGCGGGCTTGTTTGCTGGATCCACCATGGGATTGATTGATCTTGACATCCTGACCGGTTTTTTCCTTCCAATGTTTTGCGAAGGCATTGTTGAGCTCGATGTAGAATTCGCGCGTCGGATCGTACGAGACGTTGAGCAACTCTACGCTTTGAGCGATGCCGGTGGCGGTCACTGCAAGCACGGTGGCTGCAGTGGCTAGGGACTTGATGGTTAGTTTTTTCATGTGCTTCTTGTGTATTTATTGAGTCTTTGTGTTGGTGAAGTTGGGCCGTCCGCCCGTGTGCCGCAGCGTGCGACGGACGACCCGATGTGTGCCTGCTAGAAATTGGCTCCAAGTTGAAATCCGAGGACGAGTTCGTTCGCGTTGAGGTCCGTGGCACCCGGGTTGAGGATGTATTGCAGCGAGGGCTGGACGTAAGACCAACCGTTGATCTGCACGCGGTAGTCGACTTCAAGCACGGCTTGATAGACCTGCGTTGGGCGCCCACGCTCCGAGTCCGCGACCTGCTTGTAGTAGCTGTAATTGCCATAGGCAAATGCCACGCCAAACTGATCCTCGTCACGGTATGGGATCAGCCCCTGATAGATGAATCCGCTCTGGAAGTAGAATGGGATCGTCGCATTATATTTCGGCGCATAATTGATGAGGTTAAAGACCCGCAGCCCCTGCTCATTGAGCTTGGATTTTTCCGTCGATACCGGCTCCTTAAAGCTTTTCGACGAGGCAACGGATTTGCCATCTGCTACATAGGGAGCTTCGGCGACCGGTTTGCTTGGTTCGC
>JBGSMR010000287.1:0-5774 GCA_041740065.1 Chthoniobacterales bacterium | reverse complement strand
TTAATGAGCGATATCGTTTCCATCGGAGGCATTGTTCCAATGATGAAGGATCTGCTCAGCGCCGGGCTATTGCACGGAGACTGCCTCACAGTTACCGGCAAAACGCTGAAACAAAATTTGGCTCCATTCAAACGGTATCCGAAGGGCCAGGAAATGATCCGCCCGATTAATAATCCGATTAAAAAGGAAAGTCATCTTGTGATCCTGCGAGGAAATCTTGCGCCAGATGGTGCCGTTGCAAAGATTTCTGGCAAGGAGGGCGAGCGGTTTTCTGGCCGTGCGCGCGTTTTTGAAAGTGAAGAAAAATCTTTGGAAGCGATCCTTGCAGGCCGCATCAAATCAGGGGATGTGATCGTGATCCGATATGAAGGGCCTCGTGGTGGACCGGGAATGCGCGAAATGCTTTCGCCAACCAGCGCTGTGATGGGTCGTGGTCTCGGCAAGGAAGTTGCGCTGATTACGGATGGCCGATTTTCCGGGGGAACCCATGGATTCGTGGTGGGGCATATCACTCCCGAGGCGTTTGATGGTGGGACGATTGCCCTCGTCAAAAATGGCGACACAATCACCATCGACGCAACGATCCAGCAGATCACACTCGACGTGCCAGAAAAAGAAATCGCCGCCCGCCGGAAAGCCTGGAAAAAACCCAAACCTCGCTACCGCCGGGGCGTGCTTGCAAAATTTGCCACGCTCACGTCCACGGCATCGCAGGGAGCAGTCACTGATGGCTCGCTCTGATTGATTTCCCAACCCGGATGGATCCCATGTCACGCCACTATTCTCCGTGGGCATGGCATCCGGTCACGCACCCAACACTCCTATCATGATTGATCTCTCGAATACCCCGATGCGACGACAGTTTGAGTTTCTCACGCGAAACGGAGCTGATCCGTGCATTTTTCTACGCCAGGTATCCATTAGCTTTGGCGAGAAAATTGATGCCGATTTAGTGCGGCGGTCATGGGACGTCGTTGCCTCTGCCACCCCACTATTGCGTGATGCCACCTCTGGGGCGGATCCGTCGGCCGGAGATTTGGAGTCATCGGCAAGGGGAATCTGGTCGGTCTTGGATTGGCGTGCAGAGGATCCGGCGGGATTGGGAGACGCGTGGAGCAGGCTCCTGCAATCGGACGCGACTCGGAAATTCACCGAGACCCCCATGCAGAGGATTCAGCTGATTCAGTTGCCTGGCGATACGATCCACGTGCTTTGGACATCGGATGCTCGGGAGTTGGACTATAGCTCGTTGGCTGGGACGCTCATTCGTTGGTTTGCCGCATGTGATCTCCTGGTGTCCGGTCAGGCAGTCGAGTGGCCGTTGGATCCCGACCCCGTAGGATTTCTCGCCAAGCTTGAAGATCGCCCGCTTTCCGCAGATCAAGATTTTTGGAAATCGCACTTGCATGGCTTTCAGCCGCCACTTCCCACCGTTCTATTTCCACTGCCGATGAAGGATGAGACACCGTCTGGCACCAGACAGGCCGTAACCCATGTCTTCGAACGTGCAGAGCGGATCGTATTCGGTGGCGCAGCCGAGGCGATGGGTGTGTCGGTAACCACAGTTGCCCGCGCAGCGTGGAGCTATCTCGTGGGTGAAGTTTGTGGCACACGGGACCTGCTTTTGGCTGAGCCGATGGAATCGGAAGCGGACTCGGTGTTGTCCCAGACTGCGGGACGATTCGAGTCGTGGGTGCCGCGTCGAATCACCTTGCCTCGAAAGGGGGCGGTGGCTGAGTTTTGCTTGTCCGTGGATCATTGGTCCTTGGACTCAGCTCGGTATTTTGACATCGAATCCATTGCCGCCACGGTCGCTCTGACGCCGCACGATCTCATTCCTTCGGCCGGCTTTCTATTCCGTGACGGAACGCTCAACGATACCCTCCGGCGGGCTCTGCCTCGTTGGATGGCTGCTGACGTCTGCGTTTATGAAAAGGCAATTCATCCGCTGAGCTTGCTTTGGACGGATACCGATCGGCCAGCGATTGAGCTGGGATACGACCCGGCCCGAATTTCTGAATCCGCCGCACAGTCTCTGCTGGCGCGCTGGGTGCAACTGATGCGGAAATTTACAGAAAGCCCCGACACCCTGATCACGGATCTCTCCTTGCTTCTGCCGGGAGAGAACGAAGTGGTTCGCGGGACGGAGCGCACTGCTGCAGTCCGCAGCCTGGTGCCTCAATGTATCCACGAGGCATTGAATGATGTTGCGACGGAACGCGCGGATCAAGCGGCGATTGAGTTGGGTGTCGAAACGGTGCTGTTTTCGAAACTCACTTCGCAATCAAATCAACTCGCGCGCTACCTCCAAAAGAATGGAATTTCACCTGGCGATGCGGTAGCTGTCTCCGTCAGTCGCTCGCCATTGTGGGTCACCGCATTGCTGGGCGCATGGAAGTCGGGCGCAAAAATAGTGCTCCTTTCTCCAGAGGATTCTTCCGCGATGCCTCCTGGTTTTGACCTAAAGGCTGTGATTCAAGACACCGCCACCGCCGGATTGTTACAGATCAAGGACGGCGTGAAACGCATCACTGTGGACTCGGGATGGAGCGCAATCAGTGGAGAGAAAACACGTGCTGTATCAGTCGCGGCCGACCACAACGCACCTGCGCTGATTTATCGAACAAATGACGGGAGTGCTGACTGGACGGTCCTCGCCCATGACCAGCTTTTGGCTGCGACCCTGGCAACGATGGAGGTGTTGGGCTTGAGTTGCGAGGATCGATTGCTCCAGTTTGCGCCAGTGGATTTGCCTGCTGCGGTCGAAGAAATGCTGGTATCACTTCTTGCTGGCGGAACGCTCGTGTTGCGGCCGGATGATGTGCTTTCCACCCGTACGGCTTTTCATGAGTTTGTCGCGGACGCTCGGATCACTGCACTTCTATTGCCTAGTGCATTTTTGGGACAGTGGTTGCATTACCTCACGGAGCTATCTACGTCGGTTTCGCCAGCGCTCAGGGTTGTAGCGGCCGTGGGATGGAGGATATTACCGTCCCAATTTGAAGCATGGGAACAAGCGGCTCCATCCATCCCTCTGCTCCATGTGACTCCAAACGATGGACTCATCGGGCTAGGATTCGCATCTGAAAATATTCCCCTTGGAAGCAATTATGCTCCGGTGGAAGCGCGCATTGTGAATGCCGAGGGCACTGCGTTGCCACCTGGGTTCTGTGGACGGGTTGAGACCGCATGGTCGCCATCGGCCGAGGCGGGCAGGAAAGTGACGTTCAAGCGGACTCCACACACTGCATTCCGTACCGATGATGGTCGATTTTTGGGCCGTGAGTGGGTGGACGCGGAACTGGGGAATTTTCTATCTGATCATGCCATTACGGCGATTGAATGGGTGGCCGCCCAACATCCAGGAATTTCCGCTGCCGTCGCCGCATCGCGGGAAATCGACGGACGCTCTCGATTTTGTGTGTGGATTGTTCCGCAGGATACCGTGCGTGGTGAACCGCTGGATTTTCGATCCTTCCTTGCGGATCGATTGCCTGCTCATCTGGTTCCTGAACGTATCGGTTGCCTCCAACGGCTTCCGCTGACACGGTCAGGCGAAGTGGATTTCTCCTCGCTGCCAGAGCCCCATTCGGAGGTGCCGGAAACCGCTGGGAAGCGTGAGCGAGGAACGGATGATGAGGAACTTCTGCGTAGTGTCTTGGGGAAGGTCCTGGGCGGACGGTTCCTACGGCTCGACGAAATGATCCGTGATGGCAAAGCGCGGCCGCAGGTCGCGCAGTCGCTGTGTGATGCAGTGATCCAATCCGGATTTGCGTCGGAGCTTCCGGATTTCACCGTCCCATTTTCTGTCCGTTCGCTGCTGCGTAACATCCGGAGCCGTCGTCCGGCCACAGCATCAGGCTGGGTGCCGCTTAAGCCATTGCGGATGTCTGGTAGTCTGCCGCCGCTTGTGCTTATTCATGACTTCGCTGGAACCTCCCGCGTCTGCGAATCCCTCGCTGCCGCACTCGGCGAAGACCAACCATGCTATGCGATCACCGCCCGGGGGCTCGCTGAGCCATCCATGGCGCACACTTCGGTCGAGGATATGGCGAAGAGTTACGTCGAAGCGATAAAGATCATGGATCCTGACGGACCGCATGGGATTATCGGCGTGGGCTTTGGCGGACTTGTTGCGTTTGAATGCGCAAAAATTTTGACTGCCGAGGGGTTGACTCCGCGGCTTCTCGTGGTTTTGCGTACAGAACCGCCCATCCAGTCAGCGGCAATTCGTGGTTTCCGGGCGCTTTCGAGAAACTTGCTAAAGTCATTTCGCGGTGCGACACGGTCTGATGCTCCTGCGTCCCGCACCTCAAACTCGGTAACTGGAATTCATCACGAGGCAGCCGCGCAATTCTCGCCTCAAGGTGAGGCAGGGTTTGCGATGCATGCGTTTATTCCAGAGCAAGAGTTTGCGTCATTTCGCGAAGTCCAAAGCGGATGGAATTCTGTCTGCAGCGGTGTGAACTTTTACCAGGTCCCATGTACCGCACAGGAACTTCTCGAAGAGCCAGCGATCACTGCCGTGGGGGAGGCAATCGTGAAGCTCGTTCAGTCAGGGGAGTTGGCAGACGATGGCGGAGATGACGACATCGATGACGACACATTTGACGAAAGTATCGACCCGCGGAGTTGAGGGAACGTCACCCCTCCAATACTGTGCTTTGGGCGTGGAGGATGCGTTTGATATCCACTCGTAAATGCGGTCGCATGCGAACGTAGATCGCGGCGAGCGCAAGCGCAGCGCTCCCCGCAACTGCTGGCACGACGGCCGGGCCAAACCGAGAGGCAAGCCATCCGTTAAGCAATCCGCCGAGCGGAAACCCGCCAAAAAAGACAACGGTGTAGAGGCTCATTACCCGCCCCCGCTTGTCCTCCTCCAGCATCGACTGAATCAATGTATTATTGGAGGCCATCACCAGGATGCCGCCCCCGCCGGCCACAGCAAGGCACACGCAGGAAATCCAAAGTTCACGCGACACAGCAAAACCCCACAAGGCAATGCCAGACATGATTGCTCCTGCAATGATCGCAGATCCAATCCCCGCCAGTCGTGCTCGTCCTGCGAGATACAACGCAGCCGTCAACGCCCCCGCCGCAGTGCTGGAGAGTAGGATGCCGAGCGTGCGCGCGTCTCCGCCAAAAAATAGATCTGCGTATTGCGGCATCAGAGTGGCGTAGGAAAGCGTGAATGCCGCCATCCCTCCGCTCAGAAGCACATGGGTCCGAATCGGAAACGATCCAATCACGTATCTCACGCCTTCGCGAAGCTCAGCCATCACTCCGACAACTAACGACGCGGCCTTAGGGCTGCTTGCTGGTAGCCGCATTGCAATCAGAGCACCCAACACAGCAATGTAGCTGATAGCGTCCAGCGTGAAGCATATTCCGGCACCAAACGTCGCGATCACAATTCCCGCAATTGCGGGACCAATAAGCCGGGCCAAGTGAAACATCGACGCGTTCAATGCGATTACGCCGCTCAAATCTTCCCGTCTTTCTGCCAACAGCACCGACATGGATTGTCGGGTGGGCATGTCCACCGATGCGATGACACCCTGGAAGAGCGCCAGCCCCAGAATCATCCAGACAGTCAGCATCCCGCTCAGCATAAAGACGGCCAGTAACGAGGCGTGAGGTGGCCCCCGAAAATCAGGCCAGTGGTTAAGCTATAAAAAGCGGTGGGGTTCGGGTAAAAACCAACCTGAAAAACCACAAAAAATGAAAGCCAAGAGAAGAAGACATGACGCAACATTCAAATCCCGGGTAGCACT
>JBGSMR010000409.1:0-2726 GCA_041740065.1 Chthoniobacterales bacterium | reverse complement strand
GAGGCAATCGCTCGCGGAATCATCGCTGCTCGCGAATAGGATTCGAAGACAATGTAGCGTTCGCCAATAGCGATGCCATGTCGTCGGGAAGGGGAGCTACCCAGTCAAATTGTTCTCCTCGGAACGTAATTTTGAGTTCTGACGAATGTAGTGCGTGACGCGATAAGCCGAGTGCGGATTGCATGGCGGGAGACCATCCGCCCTCGACAAATCGTAAATACCATTGCTCGTCGGGGCCATAAATTTTGTCGCCGATCACAGGAAACCCCAGGTGGCTCAGGTGCACGCGGATCTGGTGCGTGCGGCCGGTGATTGGCGTGGCACGGACAATGGCAATTTTTCCGATAACCGGATGCGTGTATCGCTCTTTCACTGCGAAATGGGTGAGGGCGTCTGAACCGGATGGATGCACGCCGCGCTTAAGGTAGATCGCGGACGGGCGGACTTCCCCAGCGCGTAATAGCGGGGCATCGACCGAAAATGTGTCGCTCTCGGGCCAACCCGTTACCACCGCAATGTAGCCTTTGCTGATGTCATGGCGTGCCATCGAAATTCCGCACTCTCGCGCTGCCGCCGCGGATTTTGCAATCAGGGTCAATCCGCTGGTTTCGCGATCTAGTCGATTGATGATCGATACCTGGCCACCGTTGGTTATTTCGTAAGCGAGTAATTCGCAAAGGAAATCCCGCAGCGTGACTGGCCCGCCGGGCTTCGTGGGATGCACTAGCAACCCTGCTGGCTTATCTACCACGAGGAGGTCCGGCGTTTCTGCGATGATGGGAATATTGACTAGTGGCTGCTGCATCGTGATGGTGAAGGAGTATGGTGAAAATGAGTCACGTGACACGATGTTATTCCAGCGGTGGCGTCCGCGCTCTCGACGATGTGTCTTTGGAGATCAAGGATCTTGATTTCGTAAGCATCACCGGTCCGAGTGGCTGCGGGAAAAGTACTATGCTCAATCTTCTGGGTGGCCTTGATCAGCCGGATGCTGGCGAGATCCTTGTGGACGGCATTCCGCTTCACAATGCCACGGAGGTTACCTTGACGCGCTATCGGCGACATCATTTGGGAATCGTATTTCAATTTTTTAATCTGATGCCTGCAATGACAGTGGTCGAAAATGTGGAACTCCCCTTGCTCCTGCAGGGGGTACCGGCGCGCGAAATGCAGGCACGGGCAGCTGCCATGCTCGATTTGGTCGGCCTCACCCCGCGCAAAACTCATTTTCCCCATCAATTGAGCGGGGGTGAAATGCAGCGTGCATCTATCGCGCGGGCATTAGTGCATTCGCCGGCATTGCTGCTAGCTGATGAACCTACAGGAAACCTTGACTCTTCCAATGCGGAGCGGGTGTTAGAGGTGTTGTCAAAGATCGCTTCCCAAAAAATGACGACAATGATAGTCGTAACGCACAGTGAGCATGTGGCCGGGATGGCATCTTCCCGGATTCGCATGTTTGACGGAAAAGTTATCCATGTCTGATTTATCTAAGCCTGATTTTCAAAGCGAGGTCCTCTCGAAGTTTCGGCTCTTCGCCGGATTCAAAGATGAGGAACTCGATACACTACTGAGTTTGTGCGACTTTGAAGCCTACTCCGCAGGCGAAACTATCGTGTCAGAAGGAGAACCTGGGCTGTGCATGTATGTGATTCTATGCGGTAATGTCCAGGTCACGGTGCGCTCCCCAGATAACAAACCAGTGCCTTTGGCGCACCTAGGACGCGGAGATTTTTTCGGAGAGGTCGCGCTTGTTGATGATGGTCCGCGTTCTGCGACAGTGGTGGCGGTTGAAGAAACGCAGGTCGTGCGGATCACTCGCATGGTTCTTGGTGTGATGGCCGGCGTTCAGCCTGCCGGCGCTATTCATTTGTTGGCTGCCATTGGGCGTTCGTTGGTAAACCGTCTTCGGGTGGGCAATCAGAAATATCTCGACCTTATCCTCCTGGGGCACAAAGAATCTTCTCCTGCCGAATAATATCGGCGCATTCTCTAGCAGTATTCATTTCAAAGTATCTCGTGGATAAACAACGCACCCTCGCATCTTCAACCAGTCTTACTGGAACGTCACTACACACGGGAGAACTCGTCACCCTTACCCTGCGGGCCGCTCCGGTGGACCATGGGATCAAGTTTCGCCGCGTAGACCTTCCCGATGAACCGATCGTTGATGCGCGCGTTAAGAACGTAAAAATGGTGGAGCGAGCCACCACGCTCGTCGAGGGAAGTGCCAAAATCCACACGGTTGAACACGTCGTATCAGCACTGATCGGCTTGGGTGTCGATAACGCGCTCGTGGAAATGAATGCCAACGAGCCACCCATTGGTGATGGCAGCGCAGCGCCATTTGTAGCTCTGATCAAGCAGGCGGGAATCATTGAGCAGGATGCTCCGCGGCATTATTTTGAGCCGAGCGAACCGATCCACGTGGAAACCCGCGGCGGATCAATCATGACGATTATTCCCGATGACAAGTTTCGAGTGTCATGCACCCAAGTCGGACCCGAAGGTCGATTTACGCAATATCTCAGCTTGGAAATCACGCCGGAGACTTACGAAAAGGAAATCGCCTCTGCGCGGACGTTTGTTTTTTACGAGGATGTAAAACCTCTCATGGATAAGGGTCTTATTCGAGGAGGTAGTCTTGAAAATGCAATCGTAGCTCGCGGAGATTCAGTGCTCAGCAAGGAACCCTTGCGCTTTCCCGATGAGTTTGTGCGCCACAA
>JBGSMR010000345.1:0-12955 GCA_041740065.1 Chthoniobacterales bacterium | reverse complement strand
GCGAAGACCTGCTTGGCAACGTCTGGGTTGCTAACTTTATTTTCACCCGCTGCCCGAACCCGTGCCCAATCATGACGGAGCGGATGATGGACCTGCAAAAGGCCATCCAGCGGAAAGGTGGCAATGTAAAACTCGTCACGGTATCCGTCGATCCAGCGCATGACACCCCAGAAGTCCTTGCGTCGTATGCGGCGAAATTCGACGCCGACCCTGCTGTCTGGAGTTTTCTTACCGGGGACCCGGAAAAAATCGAAGAGTTCGTGATTAAAGGAATGCTCCAACCACTGGCTACTGATCCCGGAGGGGTGCCTTCGCATTCGCAACGGTTTCTTGTGGTGGACGCCACAGGCGGATTGCGATCGTTTCATGATCTGGACGATCCGGAGTTGATGCCGAAACTTCTGATGGACATTGGCAAGCTTCTGCGTGAATTTGAACCTAAGCCAAAAGCGGAAAATCCTTCATGAAACAAGCTCTCTCGCCTTCCCGATCCCTCATCCGCACGTGCCGCGCGCCAATGGCCTGGTGCGTAGGTGCGGTGTTAGCGATGGCCGCGGCGGTAAATTCTGCGTTTGCTTGCGTGGGCTGCCGGGTCACCGGCGCAGAGGTGTCCCGCGTTGAACCTTCCACAGTCACTGCCGGAATTGCGTTTTCGTGGAGCGTTTTGTTTATGCTATTTGTCGTCGCAGGAGTCTTGACCTTTCTTGTGACGTATATCTCGCGTGTTGTCTCGCGACTGGATCAGAAAAATAATTGTCCACCTCAGTGAGCGTTTCGGACCTTCCGGCGGTCAATGCCAGCCTCAACAGCCTGAGCACGCTATTTATCGCCACCGGATGGTGGATGATCGCTCACGAGCACAAACGGACGCACATCGCGTGCATGGTCGCAGCGCTTGTTACTTCCACGCTGTTTCTTGGTTTTTATTTGGTGTATCACTATTACGTCGGGAGCGTTCCATTTACAGAGCAGGGATGGCCGCGGTGGTTCTATTTTCCCATCCTGATCTCCCACGTCATCCTCGCTATCGTGATTGTTCCGATGGTCGTACTCACGCTAATCCCTGCGCTCCGTGGACGTTTTGACAAGCACCGTCGAATGGGCAAGTGGACGATGCCCGTGTGGCTGTATGTCTCCGTGACCGGAGTCCTGGTCTATTTGATGCTTTACATCTGGTTTCCCTCAACCGCAGCCCTGCGCTGACGTCGATGACTATGCAAAGTGGATTGGAGAAGCCCGGAGTGTTGGACGCGTTTGCTTACGACCAGCGCACAGACCGCTTGGTGCTTGCAATGTTCGAGCCTCGTCCATGGACGAGCGGAGATGCGCAGGCGTTTCAATTGCAAGAAAAACTCAATGCCTATGCCTCCTTTATTCTCGATGGAGAAATGCGGGAGGCATTTCCCGAATTCGCGAAAAAGCGGGTCTGCATTCAACTCCGCACGCTGCACGAGCCAGACGCTCGCACGCTGGATTTCCTCAAGATGGTGAGGGACCAATTGGCATTTCAGGAAATCGATTTGGAAACGGTCCTCGTATCTGACACCGACGAACCCGCCGAAAACGGAACCTGTGGCTCCGGCTGTGGTTGCCACTAGTTCGAAGTCCCGGCATTAGTGCTATCGCCGGGAAAGAAAAGACTCACCTCCCCGCCCGAACTTGCTATAGACCGAGTGGAAATGCCTGACCAGCAATCCCGCCCCACCCGCTCTGTTCAAGGAGGTGTCCTCCTCGCGCTCGGCATCGTTTTCGGCGATATTGGAACGAGCCCGTTGTATGCCTTTGAGACTGCTGTCGTTGCCGCAGGCGGGCACGCGCAGGGAGCCATCGGCGTCGCCTCTCTTATCGTCTGGACCCTCATGCTGGTCGTGACGGTCAAATACGGGATTTTGGTGATGCGTGCCAGCTATCAGGGCGAGGGTGGTGTATTTGCGCTGACGGCATTGCTTCGAAAAACGAAATCCTCAACCCTGCGCTCGGGAGTCTGGCTCTCGGGCCTCTTGATTTTCGGTGCAGCCCTCCTCTTTGGTGACGGGGCGATCACACCTGCTATATCGGTGCTCAGTGCGGTGGAGGGGATCAAGGCGATTCATCCGGAGCTTGGCAAATTTGCGCTTCCCGCGGCCGTCGTCATACTATCCGGGTTGTTTTTGGTTCAGCGGTTTGGTACGGGAAATCTCGGTTGGGTATTTGGTCCGGTCATGGCGGTTTGGTTTTCCGCGTTGGCGGCTATTGGTATGTTTCAAATTGTCGCGGCGCCGGACGTTCTTGCTGCCATCAATCCGGTTCATGGGCTGAAGTTACTCCTGAGCGATAGTTCGAGATCGGCTGCCATTGTAGGATCGGTGGTGCTTGCGGTGACTGGGGCAGAAGCGCTTTATGCAGACATGGGCCACTTCGGACGTCCGGCTATCCTTCATGCGTGGCGATTGGTGGTCTTTCCCGCATTGATCCTCAATTACCTCGGCCAGGCCGCTCACATCCTCCGGGTTCCAACAGCCGCCGCGGATCCCAATCTTTTCTTTTTACTAGTTCCCTCTGGCGGGCCTCGTGAAGCGATGGTCATTCTGGCCACTGCCGCCACGGTGATTGCCTCGCAGGCATTGATCAGCGGCGTGTTTTCACTTACCAATCAAGCCATAGACCTTGGATACCTTCCCCGCTTTTTCGTCAAACACACCAACGCGGCCACCCGGGGTCAGATTTACATTCCCTTGGTAAATTATGTGCTCGGTGGGATCTGCCTCATGCTTGTGCTCGGATTCCGAAATAGTTCCGCGCTGGCGAACGCCTATGGGATCGCAGTCACGGGTGCTATGATTGTAACCTCACTCGGTTTTGTGGCCGTCGTGTTCTTCGTGTGGAAGCGTCCGGCGTGGCAAGCGGCCTGTCTGCTCGCACTGCTACTAGCCATCGATCTGCCCCTGTTTCTTTCGTGTTTGAGCAAATTGCTTGATGGCGGTATTGTTCCGGTAGCGTTAGCTATTACGGTTACAATAGTCATGGTCACGTGGCGCAAAGGGCGAACTCTGGTTCATCAATCGATGGCGTTCGGAGCAGTTTCCGTAGAAGAATTAGGTCACCGCCTGAGTCGTGGCGACTACCAACGCACTCACGGCACGCAGGTATTCCTGGTTCGCAAACCCATTCCCGATAAGGCCGTGGCATCGATTCTGGAACAATACCGTCGGGTCAAAGTCGTCGGGGAAAAGTTAGTCATCCTACTTCTCAACCCCGCCTGGGATGACCCCCTCAATCCGATTCAATCGGTGAAAATTCAAAGTTTCGGCTCGGAGTTCTGGGTGATTTCGGCCACCCACGGATTCATGATCGAACCCGATGCGCCGCGCATCCTCGAGCAGGCGGCCGTAGAGAGCGAAGGCCGATTCGTATTTTCGATGCATGATACATTTTTCGTAACCTCTCATGAGGTCATCGTCGCCGCGTCCAAACGCTTGATGCCGCCATGGCAACGGCGCCTTCTGGCATTCATGAGCCGAAACGTCATGCCAGGCCCCGACTATCTCAATATCCCGGCAGACCGCCTGCTTGTTTACAATTGGATGTTGCGAGTTTAGGAGACGGTAGAAATTCCATGAGGAGATATTCCGCATTTTCCAACTCCTCAAAGAGTCTCCATCCGCGAAGAAAAATGCAACGAAACGCATTTCACTTTTCAAACTGGATCGCTCGGTGCATCTTCGCGGGAAACTAAGGGCTATGTTTGCAGATTATAAAACCGAGGGATTCTTTGATGAGATGTTTGAGGCCGATGGATCGGTAAGGCCTCACTATCAGATGCTCAGGGATCGATTCGATGCAATGGAACCTGGGGAATTTGACCGGAAGTGCGCGCTTGCGGAACGTGCCTATCTCAGCCAAGGCATCACGTTCACAGTGTACAGTGGCGATGAGGGGACAGAGCGGATCTTTCCGTTTGATCTCCTTCCGCGCATCGTCCCTGCCAAAGAGTGGGACCACATCGAGCGCGGGCTAGCGCAGCGCCTCACCGCGCTGAACATGTTCCTGCACGACATCTATCACGATCAACGCATCATCAAGGAGAAGATCATTCCTGCGGAATTGATCCACAGCGCCAAACATTTCCGTCCCGAATTCATGGGCTTTGATGTGCCGGGCAATATCTATATTCACGTCTGCGGCACGGATCTGATTCGCGATAACGACGGGCAATACCTGGTCTTGGAGGACAATGGCCGCTGCCCATCCGGTGTTTCTTACCTCCTAGAGAATCGGCAGGCGATGAAGCGGGTTTTTCCTCGATTGTTCTCGCGGTATTCGGTTCGACCGGTGGATAGATATCCTCAGGAATTACTCACGGTATTACGACACATCGCACCGGGCGGCAACCCTGATCCTACTATCGTAGTGCTCACTCCGGGGATTTTTAACTCAGCGTATTTTGAGCATTCGTTCCTCGCGCGTGAGATGGGAATCGAGATCGTCGTCGGAGCGGACTTGGTCGTGCAGAATTCTCGCGTCTACATGAAGACCACACATGGTCTGAAACAGGTGGATGTGATTTATCGGCGCATTGATGACGATTTCCTGGACCCGACCGTGTTCCGAAAAGACTCCGTTCTCGGTGTTCCGGGACTGGTCGAAGCGTATCGGGCGGGCAACGTGAGCCTCGCCAACACGATCGGCACGGGCGTCGCAGACGACAAAGCGACGTATTATTATGTCCCGCAGATGATCAAATTCTATCTCGGCGAGGAAGCAATCCTTCCGAACGTCGAGACCTTTCTTTCCGCTGAGGAATCGGACCGGAAATACATCCTCGACAATATCGAACACCTGGTCGTTAAAGCCGCCAACGAAAGCGGAGGCTACGGGATGCTCATTGGCCCGCACGCGACTCGTGAGGAGATCGAAAAATTCCGCCAGGCGATCATTCATGACCCGCGTGGCTACATTGCGCAGCCAGTGATCCAGCTGTCCCGTTCTCCGTCATATTGCGATGGAGTTCCAGAAGGGCGTCACATTGACCTGCGCCCCTACGTGCTCTGTGGAGAAAAAGTGACGACGATCCCTGGCGGGCTGACCCGTGTGGCCATGCGAAAGGGATCACTTGTGGTCAACTCCTCGCAAGGTGGGGGCAGCAAGGATACCTGGGTGCTCGATGAAGAATAGGAACCAAACCGAGGGAGATCAATTATGTTAAGTCGCGTTGCAGATTCTTGTTACTGGATGAGCCGTTACATCGAAAGAGCGGAGACGAATGCCCGTCTGATGAACGTTAATATGGAACTCATGCTGGATCTTGAAGATTCTGATGCCACTTCCGTTTACCGCCATTGGATGCCCATCCTTGCAACGCTCGAAGATCAGGAGCTCTTCTCAAAACTTCACGAGACCGTAGACGCAGACACGGTAATGGAATACGTCACGTTCGAGAGAAAGAATCCTAATTCCGTAGTTTCGTGCGTTGCCAATGCAAGGGAAAGCGCCCGCACTGTGCGTGAGCAAATTTCCAGCGAGATGTGGGAACAGCTCAATAAACTATACCTCTATCTCCGCAGTCCTCAGGCCCGCGCTGATTACAAGCACACGCCGCACGATTTCTACAGCAGCGTCATCGACGGCTCTCATCTTTTCCAAGGCATCACTGACGCGACCATGACGCATGGCCAAGGGTGGGATTTTATTCAAGTTGGTAAGTTTCTCGAGCGAGCAGACAGCACTTCTCGCGTACTTGATGTGAAATACCACATCCTTCTCCCATCGGGAGAACGTGTAGGTGGAAGTGTGGACATTACACAGTGGATGGCTGTGTTGCGCTCTTGCAGCGCGTTCGAAGCCTATCTCAAGATCCATGTGGGCGACGTGAATGCCTACAAGGTCGCGCAATTCCTTTCCCTGCACCCCACTTTTCCGCGCAGTATTCGATTCAGCGTGGACCATCTGGATCGTGCGCTCCACCGGATTTCTGGAAGTAAAATTGCAGGATATCACAACGAAACGGACCGCCTCTCTGGTCTGCTCCGATCGAGCATTACTTACGAAACCATCGAATCCGTTTTTGCCATCGGATTGCATGAATATTTGGACCGAATCCAGTTGCATTTGACTGATATCTCGATCGCACTCCGCTCAGATTATTGCGAGTGGATGGACGATGCCGACTTAGCTGCATGACATTTCGGCGCACTGCCAGCGCGCTATTAGGCTTCGTGCTAGCGCATTCTTCCAGCGTATCCGGTGCAGATCCCGCCGTGCGGCGAATGACTCCAGTCGCCAAATGGATCACCCTCACCGGTTGCCGCTTGGAAGAAAATAAATTCAATGACGGCGACAGCTTTCACGTCACCCAAGGCGGCCGGCAATACTTGTTTCGGCTCTGTTACGTGGATACACCGGAAACTACCGCTCACCGGGAACTCAAAGAACGCACCTCTGATCAGGCTCGTTATTGGAATATCTACAAGCGAGACCTTTACCTCCTTGCTGATGAGGCATCCGCATTCACCCACGAAAAACTGGCACGCCCATTCACGGTAATGACGCGTTGGGACGATGCTCAGGGAGCGAGCGAATTGCCCCGATACTTTGCTGTGGTTCGAACCGCCGATGGCGAAGACCTTGCGGAAGCGCTGGTTGGCGCCGGGTTTGCACGGGTTTTTGGATTCAGTCCAGATCTTCCAGGCAATCAATTGGCCAAGTCTGTCTGGACGAAGCTTGATGGCATCGAAGCGAAAGCCAAGGCCGCAGGTGCAGGCGCCTGGGGATTCACGAAAGGCCCCCGGATAAATTCAAAGCCGGTCCCCAAAGCTACACCCCGTCCGAAAGGCAAGTTCGCTCCCGCTCCCACTAGAAGCCTGGACGACATCCCTGCATACTGAAGCGCCAGCAGCGCCGAACCGCAGATGCTACGCGATCCCGGCAGCGACAATTAACGGAGGAATCTCCTCCGGCGTATGCACAACGCGATACGGAGCTTGTCCAAATAAGGTTTTCTGGGAGTTGTAGCCCCACGTCACGGCGACACAACGCATCCCCGCCCTGCGACACGCTTCAATATCACGGGTTTCGTCACCCACAAAAATCGCCTCGCCTGCGGAAAACTGGAATTCCTTCATCGCCTGCCGAATGACACGCGCCTTGCCAAGCAGTCGCGACGAGCTGCGTATGAATTGAAACCCATCAATCCCATGATTGCGCAAAAACACGCCGACGTTTTCCTCCGAGTTGGAGGTAACAATACCGAGCCGAAGCCCCATGGAAGCGAGGTTCTGGAGCATCTCCGGTACTTCGGGAAACGGCTGGATGCGGTCTATCCGTGAGCGAAGACGCGTGATTCCCCGATGGGCAATGGTCGGAAGTTTGCGACTGGGGACGTTTAGAAATCGCATCACTTGGCGCGTGGTCATATCTCTTGCCCGCTCGATGTCATCCCCTTCCAACCGTCGAAACCCAAATTCTCCGGACAGCTCGTTCAAGATCTCGAGCCCGTCAATGAATGTATTCGCTAACGTGCCGTCGAAGTCAAACAGCACCACACGGACAGGCCCCGAGTAAGGCGCATCCGGACCGGTAGCAGGCTTCGGTCTTCCTAAAACGAATCGGGCTAATCGTCTCAAGCAGATGCCTCCACACCTACGGACAGTTCCATCGTCCCCTTGAACTTTCCTTCCTCTGGAGGCTGGCCGAAATTGTTCTTAACGAGATCGGTAATTTGTTCCATCTCCGAATCGCTCAACGGTGTCTTTTCTGGTGCCGCACAAAACTCGGCAAGTTGCTCACTATTGTAAATATTTGGCAGGACCGATGCCACGCGATCGTCGCGTAAAAGCCACAGCAAGGCCGCCTGCCCCAAGGTCCGCTCCCCACCGCGCTCTAAAAACCGGAGTTGCTCGACTTTGCGCACGCCGTTGATCAGCCACGAGCGCGGACGGTGATTGCGATGGTCATTTGGAGGAAACACGGTGTCCTCGGTATAGCCGCCTTCCAGCATGCCTGATGAATGGGGAACACGGATCAAGAACATGGTGTCGCTTTCACATTCGCTAGCCGCTTGGTGAATCGTTGCACCCGGATGCGGTTCGAGTAAATTATAGATGTGCTGTATCACGCCAGGATTGTGTTTGCGGATTGCCTGCACGCCCTCGCCGAGCCACCCGATCGCTGGTCCCAATGCCACGCCACCAACCTTGATTTTTCCCTCAGATTTAAGATCTTCCAGAGTCGCCCACACCGCAGGGTCTTCCGTTTGCTCCATCCGGATATTGTGGAGGTGCAGGATATCAATGCAATCGGTCTTCAGGCGCTGGAGAGCAGCCTCGGTCGCGGCGCGGATGGCTTCAGGTGAAAAGTTCTGTGGAATTTCGCGCTGACCGCGCCGACCATCGCCAAAGTTTACGAAATCATATCCTACTTTGGTCGAAATTACGATTTCATCACGGCAATCGCCAAATGCCTTCGCGATCAGTTCCTCACTGCGGCCATTTCCGTAGGTATCTGCCGCATCATATAAATTGATCCCAAGCTCCTTCGCCCGACGCATGAGATCAACCGCCTCGTCATCCGTATAAGTGCCCCACCACCCGGTAGAAAGGGTCCATAAGCCAAAACCCACTTCACTCACGCTGACATCTGATTCGCGGAAAGTCCGAAATTTCATAGAGCGATATGTTTACCGTAAGAATGCCGTACGTGCAACGCTACTCCATTTGTTCTTCGGTCACCGCAGGTTTGGGCGTTGGATTGAAAAAGCGGAACCAGTTGCCGAAGTGCTTTTTTATTCCTTCCCAACGGGAAAGATAATTTTCTTCACAAACTCCGCCCTGCGGCAAGATCCGCAGGAGTTCGGACACGCTCAGTTCCCGCATCTCCAGCGCAATAGAGGCATATCCCACCGCAGACGCATGGTGCGCATCGCTACCGGCTGTCGTGACTTTTCCCCTGCGGGCAGCATATTGCTTCGCTTGAATATTGTACTCGCGCGACGTCACAGCGGAGTTGAACCCTTCAATAATATTCGTCTGCATCTGATCAAGGACGCTTTCGCGGATGCCAGCGCGCCAACGGTCGTACGGATGCGCCGGGATGGCGATCCCACCCCGAGCGAGGATCTCACGTTCCACTTCAATCGCGGGGACACCGATCATTTTCGGCAATGTGGTTCCAATGCACAGCAGGTGTCCGTCGGCAGTTGACACTTCCACCCCAGGAATTATCAAAAAGCCATCCACGGGTTGGCCGTCGGTACGCATCAGACCTGCTGCCAGACAATGCTCGACCGAGCGGCACGAATTGTGGTCCGTGATCGCTATGCCACTAAGGCCGCGCGCTTTTGCTGCATCGACGAGTGCCTCAGGGGGATTGGATCCGTCACCCGAATAGTAGGAATGCATGTGCAAATCAAATCGGTGCAACATGGAGATATCCTTTTTCATCTTTCCCGCATGTAAAGACTCAATTATCCTTCGGTGAGAAATCATGACAGCAGCATTCAAAGAATGGGCTCTGGTCTGCGAGGCCTTAGGCAGCGGCCGACAGAGCGTTATCATCCGTAAGGGCGGGATCGCCGAGGGACGTGATGGCTTCGCCTTTCAGAACCGAGAGTTCTTTCTATTTCCGACCTGGTTCCACGAGCAATTGGGAAGAACGACCCTGCCTGCGGAAACTCCGGTGCCGACCGCACTCGATGATGCATTTGAGATTTGCTTCGCGGCTACGGTCGAATGGTCTCGCCTCGTGACGAATCTTGATGTGGTACGACAGCTCTCCCCCTGGCATATTTGGAAGGACGAGGTAGTTGCAGAACGCTTTTGTTACGACGAACCAAAGGGTGTTCATGTCGCTTGTGTGCGTATTTTCCGCTTGGATCCTCCGAAGCGTCTAAAGCAAGAAAAAAGGTACGGTGGTTGCCGTTCCTGGGTAGAACTGCCAGACCTCTCGGCACACGCTCTCGTGTCCGTTATCAGCGACGAAGAACACGCTCGTCGAATGTCAGAGCTACTCGTCGTGCTTGGGGCGGCGTAAAGGTAGATGTGGCAAACTCTGAGACTCCCGGCAGAGTCGAAAAAATGAATCACACCATTCGCTCCAGCCGGGTCCCTGCCGCTCGATGAGCGTAGCAGGGACATGAGGTGGTATGCGGGAGCGCTCAGTGTGTATGCTCGCAGGTACAGGCGTATTCTGACAGCTTGCAACCCGGACACACCGCAAGATTCAGCGTGAATTTATCCACCGCAGTTTTTGCGTCTGGTGTCGATTTGATTTGGACGACCGCAGGCCAACTAGTGCCTTCTGGCAACGTCTGCTCGGAGAGAAATACCTCGCCCTGCTTCACAAATGTCAACTTCGTTGGAGCGCTGCGTTCTCCAGTCGTCACCGAGATGACTTGCTCTCCTGGCGTCTGCGGCTGGTTTGCTTCGTCAAGGAATGTGATCTGCACCTTGCGGTCCGTGGTGACGAAGAACTCGGCGTGTGGATCGACATTGAGAATTATTCGTCCGCCATTGGGACCGGCTTCGCGTTTCGGCCCATGGTCGTGACCTGGTCCTGCGTGCGCCGATAGAACGAACAGGGATGCCGTGAGAAGTGTGAGGATGTGTTTGGTTTTCATGGTTTTTCTTGGGTTGATGGTGGGTTACTGAGCGGCTGCCGCATTGCAGTCGAGCGCGCGGAGAGCGGCATTTTTTGCAAACGTGAAAAAAATCATCGGTGTCACGAGGAAGTCGAGGAGGGTTGACGAGATGAGTCCACCCACAATGACCACCGCCACGGGATGCAGGATTTCCTTGCCGGGTTGGTCTCCCGCAAGCACAAAAGGAATGAGGGCAATCCCCGCAGCAAGCGCGGTCATGAGCACGGGAACCATTCGTTCGCGTGTGCCGCGCTCTACCATTTTGCGGGTGAATCCCTCCCCCTCATGCCTCATGAGGTGCAGGTAATGGGAGATCATCATAATACCATTGCGGGCAGCGATCCCACCCACTGCGATGAAGCCGACTAATGTCGCTACGCTGATGTTGTCAACGAGAAGCCATGTGAGAACGAGGCCACCAACCAGCGCAAGCGGAATGTTAAGCAACACCTGCAAAGCCAGCGAGAAACTCTGAAAGTAAGTGGTGAGCAGGAAGACGATGATGATAAACACGGCAGCGCTCATGATGGCGATTCGTTGCGTCGCGTTCCGCTGTGCTTGAAACTCGCCTTCGTAGGTCACGAAGTAACCTTCCGGCAGTTTCACTTTCTCACTGACATCTTTCTGAAGGCGTTCCACCAGCGCCCCCACGTCGCGAACCGTAGGTTTGATGGCGATGGTGAATCGTCGCTGGCCATTTTCCCGGAATATCACGTTTGGCCCCTTGGCCTCCCGCACGTCAGCAATGGCGGAAAGCGGGATGTTCAATCCAGGGCTCGCTTGGATGGGAAGCTCTGCGATGCGTGCAGGAGAATCCCGCCACGGGAGCGGCAGGCGCATCACGAGGTTAATAGAACGTTGACCCTCGCGGAGTTCGGCAATTTCCTTGCCGCCGATGAGAGCGCTGAGCTGGTTGTTGAGATCGCCGGGGGAAATGCCGTAGGCCGCACTCCGATCTCGGTCTGCCTCGATTCGGAGTTGAGGAATGGAAGATTGCTGGTCAAGCTTCGCGTCCTCAAAGCCAGGAATCGTTTTTGCGATGGTCTGAATCTGAGTGCCGATGTTTCGAATTTCGTCGAGGTCAGGCCCGAACACCTTGATCGCCACCGGCGCAGAAACTCCGCTCATCATGTGGCCAATGCGGTCGGCCAACGGCCCGCCAACCACAGCAAAGACGCCGGGCACGGACTTCACCTTGACGCGGATGTCATCAAGAATTTCCTGACGCGAGCGCTGCACGCCGGTTCCTTCAAGATCGCGAAAGTCCACGTCGAATTCCGCAGTCGAAACGGGCACCACGTGGTCGCCGCGCTCAGCCCTTCCGAGTCTGCGCCCGAGTTTGTGGACCTCTGGCACCGAAAGGATCTGTTCTTCGATCACATCGGAGATGCGATTCATTTCATCTAGTGACGTGCCGGGCGCAGAGGTCACGGCTATGAGCGCGGTCTCTTCTTTAAATGAAGGAAGAAAATCCTTGCCCATTTGCGGGTAGAGAGAGAATGCCGCCAACACGCCGATCAGAAGAATTGCGATCACGGGAAAAGGATAATCCAATCCCAGCCGCAGTGCGGTTTTGCTTAGCAGTTGCTTCATCGATCGCACAAGCCAACCGTCGGCATGTTCGCCGCCCGGCTTCGGGTTGAGCAGGAACGAGCAGAGGACGGGGATAAGCGTGAGCGAGACAACAAACGACGCGATCATGCTCACGATGGTCGCGAGTGCAATGGGCGTGAAAAGCTTGCCTTCGACGCCAGTAAGGCCAAGCAGGGGCACAAAAACCAGGACTATCAGGAGGGTCGCGTAGAAGATCGAGCTGCGGACTTCTCCCGAAGCGCGGGCGATGACTTGGAGCCGGGGCTGCGGGTCCGGGCGCGACGCGTTTTCGCGCAATCGACGAAAAACATTTTCCACATCCACGATGGCATCGTCGACCACCATGCCGATGGCGACGGCAAGACCCCCAAGCGTCATTGAGTTCACCGAAATTCCGAGCCACGCGAACGTGAGCATAGTGATCGAAAAACTCATCGGCATAGCCATGAGCGTGATGAAGGTCGTGCGGAAGTTGAGCAGGAAAATGAAGAGCACGATCGTGACCATGATCGCCGCCTCCAGGATCGCTCTTTTCAGGTTGCCAATGGCGTTGTCGATGAAATCTTTTTGTTGGAAGAGAAGCGTGGTCTCCACCCCCTTTGGAAGACTCTGCTTTAGTTCTACAAGCGCCGCCTCAACCTGCGCGGTGAGGGCGCGCGTATCAAATCCCGGAGCCTTGGTTAAGGACATGATGACGCCGTATGTCGAAGTTTTTTCCGGTGCCTGGCTCACGGTGGCATCGCCGCGCAT
>JBGSMR010000335.1:0-6386 GCA_041740065.1 Chthoniobacterales bacterium | reverse complement strand
GGCGAAAGCCACACCGCAACGTTCCGGGGACGTGCTTGCGGGGGTGGCTGCGACAGATGCGGCGGAGCGCGTGGCTGCGCAGATCCGCCTTTCGGATGTGCCGTTACGGGCATTCATTGACGAGCCAGTCGTGCCCTATGAGGACGACGAAGTCACCCGTTTGATTCTGGATACCTGGGACGAGGCGGCCTTCGAATCCATCTCGCAGCTCACGGTGGGCAGTTTTCGTGAATGGTTGCTGGATTATCGGACCGATGGTTCCGCCATCGCATCCGTAGCGCCCGGGATCACACCCGAGATGGCGGCGGCGGTGAGCAAGATCATGGGCAATCAAGACCTTGTTCTAGTGGCTCGAAAAATTGAAATAGTCACAAAGTTCCGTAATACCATCGGGGTGTCTGGACGGTTGAGTGTGCGACTGCAACCCAACCACCCCACGGATGATCCGCGTGGAATCTCTGCGTCGATTCTGGATGGCCTACTCTATGGCTGCGGAGATGCAGTGATCGGGATCAATCCCGCCACCGACAGCCCTGCTGCTTGCGCGGCGCTCATGCGGCTCATGGACCGCATCATCACAGAGTTCGAAATTCCAACCCAGAGCTGTGTGCTCACGCATGTCACCACGGCAATGCAATGCATGGAGGCTGGAGAGCCACTGGATCTGGTTTTTCAATCCATCGCTGGCACTGAAGCCGCAAATATGAGCTTCGGAATCTCAGTGGATCTGCTGAGGGAAGCGCGCGGCATGGCGTTGGAGTTAGGGCGTGGAACTCTGGGTGACAATGTCATGTATTTCGAAACTGGTCAGGGCTCCTGCTTGTCAGCTAACGCGCACCATGGCGTGGATCAACAGACACTGGAGGCGCGTGCCTATGCCGTGGCGCGCCCGTTTGCGCCATTGCTGGTGAACACGGTCGTTGGATTTATTTGTCCCGAATATCTTTTTTACGGAAAACAAATCATCCGCGCCGGCCTGGAGGACCATTTTTGTGGGAAACTGCTTGGCCTGCCGATGGGCTGCGACATCTGCTACACGAACCACGCCGAAGCGGATCAGGATGATATGGATAACCTACTCACAGTGCTGGGTGTTGCGGGTTGCACGTTCATTATGGGAATTCCCGGCGCGGACGACATCATGCTAAATTACCAATCAACGTCGTTTCACGACAGCCACTACTTACGCCAAGCGCTTGGTTTGCGTCCGGCACCCGAGTTTGAGGAATGGCTGGAGCGGATGCGGATCTTTGGCGTGGGAAATCGACTGGAGCCCGTCCAGCGCTCGCACGTACTCTTAGCTGCGGGAGAGAGGCTGTGAATGCAGACCCTTGGGAGCATCTGCGCAGCTTCACGGCGGCCCGGATCGCACTTGGCCGCGCGGGTGGCAGTGTGCCGACGCGTCCGTTGCTTAACTTCCGGATGTCCCACGCAGAGGCGCGCGATGCGGTTCACGCACCCTTTGATCCTGATGCGTTGGCAGAGCAGGCGCGCCACGTACACCCAGAGGTAGTCGTATTCGAAAGCCGCGCCGCTAACCGGACGGAATACCTGCAACGTCCCGATTATGGTCGCCGACTTTCGGAAACGTCGCGTGAGAAAATGTCTACGCATGCGATATCGCCAGCACCCGACTTGGTAATCATTTTGTCTGATGGACTTTCCAGTCGGGCGGTGAATGACCATGGCATTGCATTACTCTCCGCGTTGCTGCCGTTATTTTTTGCTGATGGCTGGTCGCTGGCTCCCATCATGGTGGTCAATCACGCGCGGGTTGCCATCCAGGACGAAATCGGTGGAATCCTTGCTGCCCGATTGAGCTTGATCGTTTTGGGGGAGCGTCCGGGATTGGGAGCACCTGATAGCCTAGGCGCCTACTTTACCTTTGCTCCGGTGCCCGGTCGGTCGGACGCCGAGCGCAATTGCGTCTCAAATATCCGGCCCGAAGGTTTGGTTATTGCCGCTGCTGCGAGAAAATTGCACGCGCTGATGAGCACGTCACGCCGCCTTGGGTTGAGCGGAGTGAGGCTCAAAGACAACACGCCGATAGAAATAACAGACAGCTTCCCGCCGGACGCATTGGATGTCTAAGCGCCGCCGCAGCAGCCTCGATGCGGATCGCCCGGCTCCCGCCCAACCTCGATACTTTCTTTAGAAAGTGCGGGGGGAAGGTCGATGGCTGGATTGCGACTGAAAAACCCAACGGGCTTGAGATGAAATCCGATGTAGCTGCATGGCATCACAGGCCAATCTTCCGGTCTCGGCACATGATGCGAGTTTAGGGTAATCCAACAAACGAGGTCTTTGTTTTCGACAGAGCGGTGCTGCTGGATCCAAGCAGGCAGGCCGTCTGCGATGTCAGGCTGCCGTTGGTTCGGGTAGTCGCCGACGGCAAAAGCCTCAGATTTTTCATAGGGTGTGACCCAAAGATGATGATCCATATACCCGGCTCTCCGCCTCACGCTCGATTGAGCATGGACAAACGGAAAGGCATTTTCACCCATCATGATCTTATAAGCAGTAGGGTCGCCCAACGCGTTGCGGACATTGGGATTGATCACTTTCCAATAGCGAGCAGTTGCCATATCCATGTCGCGACCGCACTCGTGTGTGAGCGTGGAGGATTTGGCATAGAACGCATTTCCGTAAGGATTTGTCGTGTCATTCATCTCCTCGGCGAATGTATTTACCTCCTGGACCGAGTTGGCACTGCCATCTATTTGCATATCTAATCGGATGGAAAATATGTGCTGATGGATCGCCGCATACAGCCCGGGTGCCATGAGCGCGCCGTATTTTCGTGTTTCACCAGGTGCGAGAGCGCCGGTATTCATGATGCCTGTGAGCTTGATTTCGAACTGAATCGTGCCGTCTAGGTAAAAATACCAAAAGAACCCGTATTCGTAGTTCCCGACGGTGCTTACTGATGAGATTACAAGCCTTCGCGATCTGCGTAGCTCGGTCTCACTCGTGCGCCAGTCGGTATGTTTCCATAAAAATCCATAGTCTTCTTCGTGCAGACAGATGGCATTTTTGATCGTGAGCGGTTCGCCACGACTGGTGACCATGTGCGCGTCAAAATACCGGATCACTCCGAGACAATCGCAGCCCAGCGCGAGTGAGTTGGCGAGCATTCCAATGCCGTATTCACCGCAATCAAAAGCATTTTTCCGCGCATGGTTTTCATGGGGATCCCCGTATGGCACGATCATATCGACCATAGATGCGCGGTAAATGATGGGGCGCTCGACGTCATCCTCGGTGTAGGCGATCTGATGCAAAACGAGTCCCTCGCGTGGGGTAAACCCAACGTCAAATGACCATCCCTGCCATGTTACGCGATGGTCATTCACTGCAAACCCCGGCCCCTCGGGTTGCGCGATTTCCAGTGGCGCGGGCGCAGTACGCAGTTTTGCGTGAAAACCCGGGGCGTAATTTCCTGGCTGCGGCGGAATTGCAACCACACTCGTGTCCGAGAGATGAACCAGCGTCATCGAATTCAGGTCGAACAACGCAAGGAGTCCCTCCAACGGATGGGCATATCCATTTTCCCCTTCGCCGCTCCGCACCCAGGTAAGTGCTCGCACGAGACGACGGTCCGCGTGGGCGGAGTGATCTGAGTGATACGCTCCGGCTGACCACGGGTCGATCATGAGGAGTCCGAAGTCGCTGACACCGCGCTTCCTGACCGCATCTTGGAAGACCGGGTCCTGACGTAGCGCCCGTTCGCATTCGAAAAATTCATCCAGCATCACCGGAGGATGCACGTTTGGTACGTCGAACCATGACGAAATCTCGGGGATGTCGAGGTTCACGATGGCCTCGTAAGTCGTATTGGATGCATTGTCGAGAAGCATGATAAATGCCTCTCGAGGTGGAGCTGAGATACCGGGCTCCCATGCTAAAACCGCTGATTTTTCGGGCTCCTGGAGCGTTGCCATGACTACCCGCATGGTGGCTGATATACGGCCAGATTCCCGGAGCATTTCAATTGCTCGCTGGATTTCTTCCGCGGAAAGCGGCGCCAGCGGGCGGTGGATCGTCACGGGAGGTTCGAGCGTCGTTGTTGGGTTCATGTTCATGGAATGCATTGTTTTGTTTCCGAGGCCACTTGACCGCTGTCCACCACGAGAGCCAGCGCTGTGCTGAACCCCGCCTGAGGTGAGGTAAGATGAGGGTTAGAGCAGAGTAGCCGGTATCATCCACTTTGCCGAGACACTTGGCACGCATAGGGCGTGGTATTGTCTCCGAAACCGTGGGACGGAGTGCGGCAATCCTTATGAAGCCGCGTTGTCCCGCTCTAAGAGCACCGCAATGCGAAATAAGGACGCTGGCACCAGGCGGCCGTTCAACATACGCAATGTCTTTCGTCATTCTCTTGCTTCCCCCGGTGGCCAGGGCGGTTTGTCCTTCCGCCGAAATGCTCATATTCTCGTTACTGTCCTTTGAATTCTCCTCGATGCAACTTTTGTTGCATGTAAAGAAGCAAGTCGCGTGCCGGTAGTGGGTGCTGGATGGACTCTGGTAGTTGCTTTACGCGCATCTCAATGTGCATGGCACGCAACCTGCTTATTTGACGATTTTGAGGGAATGATCCGGGATCCGGACGCCTCACAATCAAAAACACATCCAAAAATTAAAAAAGTATGGAAGCAGAAGCGATTGAGTTCCTCGGGACATTTGTCTCGGAGCAGTTCTACTATTGGGCATCGGTTGTGATGCTCATGATTCACGTCGGATTCCTTGCGTACGAGGGAGGGGTGGCTAGGAACAAAAACATCATGGCCACCATGACCAAAAACCTGCTCACCGTGGCGGTAGTCGGTCTTACGTTTTTTCTTTTCGGCTTCTGGGTTTATAATGCGTTTCCACTATGGCCGATAGCGGGGCCCGTTTTTGGGCCGTGGATGAGCTCTGAAGGACTCTCAGAGGAATACACAACTCTCCTTGGGTTAGCCGATGGCGCGCTGCCGTGGGCTGCGGCCGTGGGACCAAATATGGCTGATCACATCACTCCAGTTTTTCTGTTTGCGTTTGCTTTGTTTGCTATGACGACGGGCTCGATCATGTCGGGAGCGGTGATTGAACGGATCAAAATTGGAGGATTTCTAATTCTCGCGGTGGTCCTTGGGAGTGTTCTCTGGGTGCTTGCTGCAGCGTGGGGTTGGCACTACGTCGGGTGGTTTAGCACGAAGTTTGGCTACCACGACTTTGGATGCTCCGCGGTCGTGCACGGTGTGGCGGGGTTCTTTACGCTTGGCGTTTTGATCATCCTTGGTCCTCGCATCGGCAGATTTGTAGATGGCAAGGCAGTTCCGATTTTGCCGCACAGCCTGCCGCTCACATTGATTGGCCTCATGTGCATTTATGTCGGCTTCTTTGGCTTTCTTGCAGCGTGCGCCATCATGTTGCCCGGATACACAGGGATCACAACTATCTACGGTACACCGATGACGCTGGCGTCGATTGGTGCATCGACGATGATTGCCCTTAGTGCGGGTTTTGTAGGAGCCTACGTGTCGTCCAAGGGAGATCCATTCTTCACGATGTCGGGCGGTCTTGCTGGGATCATTACGACTGCGGCTGGGATGGATTTGTATTCCCCGGCGTTGGTGCTGGTACTCGCGTTCTGCGGCGCATGGCTCATGCCGAAAATTGCTGCTCTTGTGGAGAGAATGGGAATCGATGATGTGGTCGGTGCATTTTCTGTGCACGGATTCTGCGGGTTCTTGGGGACGATTCTTGTTGGTGTCTTCGCCTCTGGATATGTCCAAGCAGAAGGATGGCCGCCGATTAATTTTGCAGGGCAATTGATGGGTGCACTTATCTGCTGCATCGTTCTGGGCCTACTGCCGGGCCTCGGGCTCTCATGGGTACTATCCAAATTCGGCTTACTCCGGGTTCCGCGCGAAGAGGAGATCGAGGGGCTGGACCTCACAGAATGTGGGATCAATGCATATCCTGAAAAAGTCGGCGTCCATGCCATGCCGGGCGGTCTTGCATCGACCGCTCTGGCAGCGCCTTCCATGGCGAAACTTGCGGCGGAGTCCTGACGCTGCTGAACCGATCAAATGTGCGATCTAGCAACTAACGATAAACCAAAAAAAATAATTCTATGAGCCCTAGTCCGTTTAAAACTTACGAAGAATTCGCAAACGCGACGGAATCCATCAGCAGCTTCTCGCAATACCCAATGTTTAACTACGTAACCGTGGCACTTGGGTTCGTGATCTGCATCTATTTCATCGTAAAATCCTTCCACATTAAACACTGATCTAGCATTGATCTCTGACATGGCACTTCCGTGGTTTTTGATAATCCGAAGGACTGTGGCAAGGGGAAGAAAAATCCTATGAAAAAAATCGAAGCGATTATTAAACCGTTCA
>JBGSMR010000293.1:0-17591 GCA_041740065.1 Chthoniobacterales bacterium | reverse complement strand
GTCGTTTGTGAGTTTAGCCGGGTGTTATCTGGCCTACGGGTTTTGGCGCTTCCATTCGTCAGGGGCTCTGGGAGTTTTTCCGATTGCAATGCCGGATCAATTTTGGACGGCGCTGCTTTTTCCCGCCTGCTATTGGGTGGTCTTCACCGTGGCAACATTTGTCGCTCGCCCGGAACCCGCAGCTTCGGGTTTTCGCCCCGCATTTCTCACTGTGAACAATGGCGTATTTTTTGGCCTGACTGCACCGCTTGTCGCGGGGACGTTTCCTGATCAACTCTGGTGGTATGCTTTGGCGTTTGGTGCCGTTCTTATCGCCTTATCCTGGATGGCCGCACGCACTGCTCCGGTGCAGGCGGGGTTCGACGGGACCTATCTCGCACAGGGCCTGACGCTATTGGTGTTTGGACTCATTCTGAAATTCAGTGGTTATCAACTGGCGCTCATTTTTGCGCTTCAAAGTGCCACTCTCTTAAGACTCAGCGTCTTTCGCCACGGCCGAATTCTGCAAATATTCTCCGGTCTGAGCGCAGTGCTTGCTGCCGGGTATGTGCTGGTTGAGATTCTCAGAGATGCCCAGCATGCTTTGATCACAGGCGGCGCGGTTGCCGTCGTGCTGATGGGAACTGCGTGGCTGTTTAAGCGCCAGCGCGGCTATCTGAATCCTCTTTGTTTTCGTTGGCGTGCCGCTGCGTATGCGGCCCTTGCTGAGGTCCTACTGATGACCGTGATACTCAAAGCAATGGACGGCGCAGCGGTGATCTACGCGTTTCTAGGGATTGCAATTGTGCAAACACTATCCCTTCGAGTCGCCCGGATGCCGGAACTCGTGTGGGGTGGTCAGGGGATGGCATGGGCAGGTTTAGTCGCATGGTTTTCTGTTTCGGGAAACCCCTCCCTGCCAGTGGTGCCATTTCTCGCAGCCGCGGGGAGCGCGCTTTTTTTCATGCACTGGTGGCAGCACCAAACGGCGATGCCTGTTCCGAAACTCACCAGATCGGTGCTGGAGGCGGTATATGTCGGATTGGCCGTAGTTATTGTTTATTTATGGCTCAAAGCACAAATCTCCAACCCGGGCCTTTTGGTTGCTCTTGCCGGAGCTGCTCTCGGATTCTTGAGTTACGGATTGTTTTCCCGGTCCGGAACGCTTGCCGTCGGATCGCAGATTCTGTCTGTCGCGGTGGTCACCGAATATTGGTACGTGGTAATGGTCCGAGATGATCCATGGATATTCGCCTTGGTCGCGATCGTTTTGTTTTTGGCACAGTCCTTTGTCACTTTGATAGGCCGGAAAGGAATTCCAGATGATTGGTGGTTTGGCGTGCGTCGGTATAATCTCCTGATTCAAACGATAGCGCTGATCTTTGGCCTCCTTGGAGTTCAAGTCTATGTCCCGGATCAGTGGCAATTCGTGGCGATTGCCGCGGTGGCGTTTGGCATATTTGTCACTGCGATGATATTTCGGAATCCGGAGGCGTTGGCCTTTGCTGGCGCCGCTGCAGTGCTGGCTGTCGTGGAATTTGTGTCCCGTGCATTTTGCGGCGAACCGGTTTTCATTGTAAATTTCGTGGGATTTGCGTTGGCGCTTTTCGCCCAGCGTCTGGGCGTGAAACGTCTGCAAGGGATGTCGATGTTTCCGCAACCTGCACAGAATGTCCTAATTGGGATCGGTGTAAGCGGGATCTGGCTGTTGATTGGAAGATGGGTCGCTGATTTGCACGGGACCCATTGGATTACCATCGCATGGTCGCTACTGGCGTTTGTCGTCCTTGGGTGTGGATTTCTGCTGCGCGACCGGATGTACCGGATTGCGGGCCTTATCATATTGATGGCGTCCCTTGTCCGCGTGTTCCTCGTGGATGTCTGGCAACTGGAGACGATTCTCCGAATCCTGAGTTTTCTGGTCTTGGGGGCCGTCCTGATCGCCTTGGGATTCGTTTACAACCGATTCGCAAACACGCTTCGGAAATGGATCGAGTGACGTCACTGGCTACTTGAGCCCGGTCTGCGGCCAACTGCAGGGTCGTTTCCAAAAGCGATCGCTCCGGCCTCCGTAAAAATCTGCAAGTAAGGTGTGCATTACTCAACCGGCGCCTCGCGAACCACGCTGAACGTGATCCGGCCGTGGGTGCCCTTGATAGATACCTCATCAGTGGCTTGTGCTGCTGCGAAATCCCAGCAACGTCAATGAATAATCCTCCACCGGAAAACGCCGGGTCCACGCGCCACGGACGGGTAGCCTCTTCCGCGGCTCGCGGGCTTGACTGGATCAAATGCACGGAGCAAAGATCCCCAATTACCCCGCTGGTCAGGATCTCTTTTACTTTCAGGAAGCGAGGGAGAGCGCGTCAGTAGTATGCCACATAGACGGGAAGGTTGTGTTCTTGGAAGGCAGCCTGGATGGTTTGACCTGCCGTCGAATTGCGAGCAAATGGTTTCTCAATGTATGCTGGCTTTCCTGCTTTTGCCGCGAGTAGGGCGTATTCGCAATGAGAGTCGGGCGGCGTCGCGATATAGACCGCATCGAGATCCGCTTTCTGAAACCCCGGCCCACTCTTCATGTCGGTCACGTCACCACATCCAATGATACCCCAGCGAATCACTCTACTGACCGGGGATGAGAACGCGTGATTTCGTGGCATTGCGTTGGAATAAAATAGCAAGCCAGAGCGCGATCGAGTTTCAACTCACCTTGTCGAAGCGCGACTCAGGGTGGGGTAGCACCCTTTTGAGCGCGGGCTCCCGTTGGGCAAATGTCGAGAAGCTCACAGCTCCCGCACTGCGGGTTTCGAGACATGCAGCGGCGTCGGCCGTGAAAAATCAACCAATGGCTGAGAAGCGCCCAAAGGTGTCGCGGAAAGTGCCGAGCAAGATCCCGCTCGACTTTCACGGGGTCTGCGTGCCGGCTAAGCCCCAACCGGCGAGACAATCTCCCGACATGCGTATCCACGACCACGCCGTCATTGATCCCAAATGCATTGCCCAACACCACATTCGCAGTTTTTCGTCCGACGCCGGCCAGTGCCGCAAGCGACTCCATGTCTCGTGGGACTGCTCCCTGGTGGTGCTCGATGATTTGTTTAACGGTGGCCTGAATATTCTTGGCTTTGGCCCGGTAGAATCCTGTCGAGTGAATGATCGATTCCAGTTCGGCTATCGGAATCTCTTCGAAATCCTGTACGTTCCGGCACCGTTGGAAAAGCTGTCGCGTCACAATATTGACACGCTTGTCCGTGCATTGTGCCGATAGGATGGTCGCGATCAGAAGCTCCAGCGGCGTCTGATGCTCGAGCTCGCAATGCGCGTCGGGATAGATGATTGGCAGCCGCGCAGCAAGGACAGCCGCGCGTTCAGACCGCGTCATTGCGGTTGCAGTGCAGTCAGCCGTTGCTGCGCCTGCGGGGCGAACTCAGAGTTTGGGAAATCATTGACAATATCTTGATAGGCGCGGATTGCTTGATCCAACTGCCGTTTTTTTGCTACAGGCTCGGTTATGGTTGCTGCCTGCTTCTCGAGTAGTTGAGCACCTTCCCAAAGACCTTGGGAAGCGACGGCAGGCACTCCGCTGTAGAACTGCGCAATCTTGATGAAATAATCGATGGCTGTGGCGAGAAATTCCTCCTTCTCCTTGGGGTCCGGCGCCGCGTTCATTTTGTCCACCATGATGAAACCGCCTAGCAACATGGAATTGGCACGCAGATCGGCGGTCGCGGTGGTCGCGCGAATGATTTGGGTGAGCAGTGCGAGCGCCTCGTCTAATTTCTTTTGTTCGCGCAGCGATTGAGCGATGCCGAAATTCGCTTCGAGCACCTTCGGCGACCACGGATAGGTCGTTTTGAGCGTTTCAAATAATGCACCTGCCGCAGCAGTGTCATTACTTTCCTGCGCGATGCGACCCTTGCCAAAGAGCGCCATCGCCTGTGCTTCCTGAATCTGCACAGGAATCTGGGCGGCAGCAACCCCGGGCGGATTTGCAAAGTCGGTCGAGAGTTTTTCGAAGACACCCGCTGCCGGCTCGAGATCGCCATTCTCGATCAATGCAAGACCGTAAAAATCGAGGTCTGCGGGGGCGTAAATCAACTCGGAGTTGTATGCGTCATTCATCGTTTGCAGAGCTCTTGCTTTGTCGCTCTCAGCGATGAAAACAGCGAGCGTGAACATCGTCTTGCTGCGGGCGGCGTCGGATGGTGCTGCTGCGGCAAATTCGCTGAAATAGGTTTCTATATCCGCTGGCTGCTTTAGCCCTGCTGCCAGCTGCATCCGCTGCGCTTCGAGGATCCCACGCATCGCAAGGGCAACTTGCGGACTGTCTGGAAAACGGGCAACAAGGTCTTGGCCCGTCGCCATGGATGAGTCCAATTGGTCCTTCCATTTTCCTTGATCTTCAGGCGGCATTGCTGAGTAGCGGCCCAGAGCTGCTGCCAAATTCCGTTGCAGATCGACGACCTTAAGCAGGGACTCTGCAGCCTGCGGCGATGTCGGATAATTTTGCGCGTAATCTTTGTAGAGCTGAATCGCCTCGTCAACTTTGGTGTCTGCAAGGGCCGCTTGCGCGAGGGAATCGTAGGCGTAGTAGACTTTGTTGTCCTGCGGATACTTTTCGATGAACTCACGCATCAGCCCAAGCATCGCATCGCGATTACCATCCGCCGCCAGGATTTGCGCCCGTTGGAAATACGTGAACGGTGCAGGGTTGCTTTCCGGAAATTCTTTGGCAATGCGTGTTAATGTGGCAAGCCCATCGGTCTTGGCACCCGTGGCCAGTTGGGCGGTTGCGAGGGTAAACAGGGCCGTGGGGATGAGACCATTTTTCGGATGCTTGTCAATAAATGCCTGAAACATTGGCAGCGCTGCAGCATTGTCTCCCTTTTGTTGGGTGGAAAACGCAATCCAAAACTCTGCGTCGGCCGCTTGGGGTTGCCCGCTGAATTTGCTGAGCACTTCTTTATAGGCAGCGATTGCCTCATCCCATCGCTGGGTGTCTTTGTAAATATTGGCAATTCCCATTTGGGCAACGACCCCTTCAACGGGACGAGGATTGCGGGACAGAAACTCTTGGAAGGTCTTAAGACTGTCATCGGTCTGACCGAGACGGCTTTGGGCCAATGCCTGATTGACAGCGCTCAATCCGGCAAAGCGTCCATCCGGATAGATTGTCAGCGACTCCTCAAAATACGGGATCGCCTTGCGCGGGTCGTTCACGGCGGGATCTGGTGAATTCAGAAAAACCGAGCCGATCGTGAGCGGGAGGTTTTGAGCGATGGGATCACCTTTGAATTGGCTTTGGAACGTTTCGTAAGATGCGACCGCTTTGGGGGCGACATTTTGCAACCCGTAGGTCATCGCAGTGAGGTAAAGCGCCCGTTTTTGCATTGAGATTTTCTTGTCGGCGTCCGGCTCCGCTTCGATAAATGGCCCAAGGTGCTGAGTCAGCACGCGGGCTTCATTCAACCGCATGGAATTGAAATAGATCTCCGCCATCTTCAGCATGGCGTTCAATGTTTGGTCGGGTTTGCCCTGAACCTCAGAAAGGCGTCGCAACTCGCGCTCGTTTTCCTTATCTAGCGTTTCCAGACCCGCACGGTCTCCGCGCTTGAGCGCATCGCGACGGAGCGCAGGGAAGTTTTCAACCCGTGCCTTTTGCATAGCGATCACCTCATCTTTGGGAAGAATGCTGCGGTAAGCGACGAGCGCCTCACCGAATAGCGTGGCCTTTTGTTCTTCATCGCTTGAGATCGCTTGACTGAATAAAATCTCCCCCAGTTGAAAATACGCCTCGTTAACGAGTGTAAGATCCGCGCGCGAGGTTATGATTTGGCGTAAAATGTCCGTGGATTGCTTGAAGAGCGCCATCGCTGCGTCACGGTCGGCCGCGTCACCTTTGTTGATCTCCATGCTCGCCTTGGTTGCAAATGCGAGGGCGAGTAAATTTTTGCTGTTTGAGATCGTGGTGCTGTTCGGGAACTTCGCAAGATTCTCCTCGAGGTCTTTAATGGCAGCGTCGAACTCGCCATTTTGAAAATTTGCCAGCGCCCGGTTATAAACAACTTGCTCGATATCCGAAGCATCCGGAAATTCTTTGATGAACGCGGTGAACTTTGCCACTGCCTGATTGAATAATGTCTTCCGCTTCGGATCGCTCGTCGGAAGCGCGGTTGCTTGCGCAGAGATCGCCTGAGGTTCCAAGCCCAGCGCAGCTTGCTTAATCACCGGAGGAGCCGGTGGGCCACTGAGCAATTTTGCCAGTGTCGCCAGAGAAGCATCGTACTGCTGCGTGAAAAACTGTGAGTACGCGAGCTGCAATTGAGCGGCAGGCACGATTGACGCAGTCGGGAAGTCAGCGAGCACTTTCTGATACGCGGCAACCGCAGTCTCGTAATCGCCCGATAAGAAAACCTCATAGGCAGCCTGATTTGCAGTCTCCGGCGCGCTTTGAGCGACGGCAAGACGCAGCGACGTAACAGCGAATGCAGTAGAAACAAGGGTAATGAGAAAAATACGGAGGGTCATACGCTGTCAGTAGTAAGCGAAACACGGACGGTTTTCAAAACAAACCTGACCAATTATCCAACACCAGGGTTTCGTCGTTCGTGGTGACTTCTCGAAAACTTCTGCAACGGCTGTGAGGACCGCGTCCTTCTAAAGCGCGTAGTCTCCGAAGTATTTGGGGAGTTCGAGGCTTGCCGCCCGTCTCCTGCATTCTGCAAGTGTTTCCTCGAGCGCCAACCATCGCTGGGCGAGACCGAGCAATTGCAGTTCCTCGGGGCGGGTCAATGTCGATGGATCACAGTTTGCGAGGAATGCCTGCATGAAGCCTTGCAGATCGAGTCTGGCAGGAATTTCGGCGAGTTCGGAGGTTGCGTGTGCGTTGAATGCCTCGATGAGCTCATCGCACTGATGCTTGAGGGCGCCTTGCTGTTCTACGACCGACGAGGATAATTTTCTGGTGAGTGCGATGAGCATGGGATCCCGAAACAGTCGCATGAGTGCTCGCATGCTGGCACCCATTTCTCTGAGAGCATCAATGAATGCGTGCCACTTTTGGCGCTCCTGCTCGGGCACGTCGGGAGTATCTAGGCGCTGAACCCAGCCCAGCATTTCTGCGGGCGTGTTGGTCACTGCGACCCTCAGGAGTTGAATGCGAGCGGGATGGGTCTCACCGATAAAGTCCCGGCAAGCAGAAAGGAACTCAACGAGCGCATTCTTGAGCTCGTGTGGTGGCAAAATGGGCCAGATCAAACGCTGCACCACAGCGCCGATCAGCGATCCGGCTACGATTCCGAAAAAGACCCCGACAATCGCTTGAACCGACACGGGATCCTGGGCGTTCAGTCCAAAAGCAGAACATCCCGCAAGTAACAAAATCTGTAATGAAAACGTGATGCCTCCAATTTTTATAACGCTGTAGCCAAATAAAAACAGGCTCAGAAACAAGAAGACATTGGTTACGGCATAACTTGCCATCAGTGGTGCGCCGATAAACAGAAGTCCGCAGAATCCAACCATGAAAAGAGCAGTCCACGCCACGTATTGAAAGCACCGCCGATCTCCTTCTCCGCGCACATATCCGCGTGACAGCACGACCATTATCCAAGCGGCGAGGGGAATCAGGTCCGCCCCCGGGGGCTGCAACCAGTCGCACAAAACCAGCGCGACACAGGTGGCGATGGCGCCTTTGATCGCTGAGTGTAGCCAGTAGTTTCGCAACCGCGGAGTCCAAGAATACGCGTCGACGTTCATGCTACCTGGGGGGGGTGATTCTAATGCTTGGACATGCTCGGCGATGGCAGTGACATGATAGGTCACGTCTTCCAAGGTCACCAGCAGGGCGGACTCGGTCACAGCCTCCGGCGACGGGATCCAACTCTCTGTGCCGGGTGGAATCTGCGCCAGATGAGATTCCAGCAGATGGGATGCAGCAGTGATTTTGGTCAGCAGTGCTGTTTTCTGTTCGACCACCTTGCTTGCTTGGCCTTCGATCACCAGATCGATAAGTGCCAGCAACTCGCGCTCCAGTTCGCACATCACTTCACGAAACTTTGAGTCCCGGACTGCGGCGCTTCCTCCTGTCCTACGAAGCGCGAATACTGAAAAGAACAACATCGCGAACTCCGGAATGATCTGCATATACACGGGCACGCGGCGCCGGAAAGGAAGGCTCTCCGCCGCGCCGTATCGGAGCAATAGTCGAATTGCTACGAGTGTAGACATCAATGATGATTCGATGCCTTTCACGGTGGCATCGCTCGCGCGGTCTTGGCCGATGGCATCCGCATACAATGTGCGGATTTCACGCAGCGACTCTGCCAGCTTTTCTTTAAATTCTGTTCTTGCGTAGCGTGGCCAGAGGAGGCTGCTCACCAGTAACGTGGATCCGACCCCGATGGAAACTTCAAGAAAGCGGTGAATCGCGATGGACCACGAGTGATCCGGATCTGAGAGGCCGGAACTCACCACGACGTTGGTAGTCAGCGCGCACAGAAAAAACGCATAGGGAAATCGGTTCCATCCAAACAGCCATGTGCATACTGTCAGAATCACGAATACTCCACCGGCGATAACGACGATATTGTCCGCAAAATTTCCGACCAGCAGCATCCCGAGGAACCCACCAATCAGCGTGCCAACGATGCGCAACAATCCCTTTTCGCCCATCGATCCTACATACGGAGCGAGCGCAAGGACGAAGACGGTGATCAATGCCCACGTCGGATTCGGCAGGCGAATAGTTTGCGCCACCCACCAAGCGAGGATTGCCGCCAGCCCGCATTTGATTCCATGTTGGATGGCGTGGTCCGACAGAATCGCCTTGCCGACCCGCCAGCCCCTGGTGATCGGGGCGCGCCAAGGCGTGGGTGATCGCATGGATCTCGCGAATGGCGTCATCGGACGCCAAGCCGCGCGAGGAGTTTTGGAATTACAACCTCACTCGAAAAATACTGTTCTGCCAACATCCGGGCAGCGCGCTGTTGGTTGGCGAAATCCGAGATTACCCGCTCGCAAGCGGCCGCGGCTTCGTCCGTGGATTTAAAAAAATGGACACCGTGTCCGACTGGAAGCAGGTCTCCAATGCCAGTGTCCTCGAGCACCAATGGTCGGCCGCTCGCCGCATAACAGACGCTGCGGTCACTGAACCATCCCGTGCGCGAGATTACATAACCTCCCTTAGCTACAGAAAATTCCGCTGATGAATTCCTCAGATACGACTCATATCTGCTCAGCGTGGAGCATATCTCCGTCGCATCGACCAACTGCCATCTAGCATCGCGAAAACGCTCGAGCTCGACACTGTGCGCCTGCACATGAGTGGCGACCTCCAAGGGCCGTGAGAGGAGGGCGGGAAGTCCCAGCACATTTTCAAACTGCTCCCGTTTGCCAGTGAACCACTGCCCGCTCCATTCCGCGTTTTGATAGCCCTCCCAGTGGGCTACCGTAGTGAATCGTGAGAACGTTTCGTGAAAATCGCACGGCCAACATTTTAGCGCTACGGGAGGAAATGTTGGAATCCAGTCGATCCCGCAGGTGGGCGAAAAAGAACCCGGCGCGCCAAGGTTCTGCCCGACGGTGACAAATCGGTCGTGTCCGGCAAAATTCATGTCGCACTGGTAGCTGTCCACCCACACTTGCGTGAATGCCGGATCCGCGTCCAGATAGACCTTGCACGCTCGCGGAAAGGAAATTACCCCTTCACGAAAATGGCCCGATAAGTTGAGGAAAACCTCCGCCTCCGCAGCAAACGCTGTCAATGCAGCCACATCATCGGCTGAGTTGTCTACCAGCAATGTCGCTCGGCCCTGCAATCCAAAACGTCCAACCACCGCCTCCCATGCTTTCACATTGGCGCTGCTAGCCACCGGGGCTGACCGCCATTCTTCATCTATACATGTGTCGGAGGCTATGGCCTCAACCATCCATACATCCCAACCAGCATCGCGGAATCCCAGGACCCAGTTCAAACTAAACCACGTATTGCCCGCCGCTGCGACCGGCTGGGCGGCCACGCCGACAGCAATAACTATTTTTGGAGCCATATCCTGCACGCTGGCTTATTTCCTCCCATCCGTCAGTCGGCAAATTTAAAAATTCCCGAGTCGCAGGGGCTGCGGTCAGCGGTGACGCCTTCCTCTAGCTGCCTGCCTGCCCGCTGACCAGGCTGCAACAGAGTTCTTTAAACACGCGGGCACCTGTCTCCAAATGCGCAGCCGGATAGGATTCGTTTGGAGCATGGGCCTGACAATCTGGAAGGCCGAGCCCCAGCAGGATCACTGGCACGTCCAGTGTTTCGTGAAGCATCACCGCCGCAGGGATGCTTAATCCTTCGCGCGTGTAGCTAGGTGCCCGACCGAATACTCTGATGATTGCTTGGCAAGCGGCTCGGATTGCCGGGTGATCGGGTGAACAATAAAACGGATCGCCACCATGATCATAGACCGCTCGGCCGCGAACTCCCTCTTTCTGGAGTTCTGATTCGAACCATTGGGAAAGAATCGGTGCTAACATTTGGGGCTGCTGTCCCGGGACCAATCGGAAGCTGAGTTTTGCAGTCGCCAGGGCGGGCACGATGGTTTTACTGCCATCCCCCTGATGTCCGGCGGTAATGCCATTTATCTCAGCAGTGGGTCGAGACCAGACGCGTTCAAGGACCGAGCGATCGATCTCGCCTCCAGTGGGTGCAACACCCGTCGCATCAGTGAACCAGCCGGTGGTCCATGGCAGCGCGGCCCATGATTCCAATTCACCGGCAGCCACTGGAATCAATCCATCGTAGAATCCAGGAATGGTGACGCGACCGCTTGCATCGTGCATGCGCGCCAGCACGCGACTGAGTGCGAGTGCCGGGTTTGGGGTAGCACCTCCAAACATCCCGGAGTGCAGGTCCCGATCCGGTCCCATCGCCGAGATGTCAAAACAAGCGATTCCCCGCAACCCGAGCGTCAGCGCAGGCCAACCTGGCGCGATCATGCTCGTATCCGAAATCAATACCGCCTCGCATTGCAGTTCCGCGACCTGATCGCGCAAGAATTCTGAAAAATGCGGGCTTCCCACCTCCTCCTCACCTTCTAGAATGACAGTGACATTGATTGGAGGTAGGCCATGCTCCATCATATCCTTCAGCCCGAGAAGATGTGAAAACGTCTGCCCTTTATTGTCTGTGGCTCCACGGGCGAAGACCATTCCGTTGCGCAACTCCGGTTCAAAGGGTTGCGACTCCCACAGATCCAGAGGTTCTACCGGCTGGACGTCGTAGTGCCCGTAGAGGAGGAGCGTCGGTTGTCCCGACACCACTGGCGTCTTGGCCAGAACGACAGGAGCTCCGGCGGTCTCGATGATCTGGGCCGCAAGTCCCCAATCGGCCAGTGTGCCCGCCAGCCAGTTGGCGCATGCCCGCACATCGTCCGCGTGCTTCGGCGCTGCGCTCACCGATGGAAAACGCAGGTAATCAAAAAACAAAGAAAGCCTATTGTTCATCACACAAAACGATCCGCCGCGAACGGTCGTAGATCAAATCGAGACGCCCCCGAGGTGACTAGGTCCTTGATCACTTCTCCAATCGCGCTGGAATATTTGAAACCGTGCCCACTAAAGCCCCCAGCCACCCAGCAGCCTTCTTCGCCTGGCAGACGGTCCACGATGGGAGCCCTGTCCGGCGTATTTTCAAAAAAACAAGTCGTCATCGACAGCACAGGCCCATTCGCTCCCGGAAAATAGCGAGCCACAAACTGGCGCATGTCGTCTTCATCGGCTTGGTCCGGCTCCCGACGCCGGAGGTCGGGATCGACAGGCGGTGAGCTATGTTCCCGCAGGCGTCCGAGTTTAAACCCCGGCACTCCATGGATGGGAAATCCGTAGAAATGACCACACTGCTCCGAATCCACGATCCACACGGGCAAGTTTTGCTCTGCAAAGTGATGGGCATTTTCGACCGGCGCAAACCATCCAAGCACCGTGCGCTCTGCTTCCACAGGTAGTTTGAGTAAGTTTCCAAGCCACGCTCCCGCAGTGAACACAATCTGCTCAGCCAGATAGACGTCGTGGTCTGTTGTGATTCGAAATATTTGTCCTTCGCGTTTCCAATCCAGCAGTCGTTCCATCCCGTGAATCTCTGCTCCATGCGCAATCGCCAGGTTCGTGTGTGCGGAGATTGCTGCTTCCGGCAGTACGAACCCCGATCCCGGCTGATGCACCGCCATCATCTCCGCATCGGGTCGGATCGCAGGGAACCGCGCCCGCAGGGCAGATGCGTCGAGCACCTCGTGATCAATGCCGCACTCGATACACGCATTCAGGGATCCAGAAAATATCCGGCTTGATGGATCCGCGACATCGAGGCTGCCGACTTGGTGAAATAGTGATTCCCCAACCCGTGTTCCGGTTTCGTGCCACAGCTCCAGGGCGCGTGTCACCATCGGCACGTATCGGGCGCTTTCGTGCAGCCCCAGTCGTAAAATCCTTGTGGCACCGTGAGAGCTTCCACGCGAATTCGGAATGCTGAATTGTTCGATCCCCAGGACTTTGAGTCCTGCGGATGCGAGGTGCCAACATGCAGCACTCCCCATTGCGCCGACGCCTATCACGGCAACATCGAAAGACTTCATTGTTTCCTGCAGCTCAAAATGCAGTGAGGTATTGCTCCGTTTCCCAATGTGTGACCGTGCGGTGATATTCGTTCCACTCCTGCCACTTGAGTTTGAGAAACTCCGACTGAATCGGGCCGAGGCCATCCATAATTACGGGATCGTGCTCGAGATCGTGCAATGCCTCGCGGAGCGATTGGGGTAGCGTATTGAGCCCGCGTTTATAGATGTCGGATCGAGAGAGAGTATAAAGGTTGCCCAGATTGGGTTCGGGACAATGCATCTCTTTGGCAATCCCATCCATGCCGGCTGCGAGGTATACGGCCAGTGCCAGATAAGGGTTGCAGGCCGCCGATACGGACCGATCCTCCACATGACCAGGGCCGCAGATCCGCAGCATCTGCGTCCGGTTATTGTCGCCCATGCTTATGAATGCAGGGGTCCAGGTAAATCCCGACCTTGGGCTCGTCAGACTCGGCCCCACGAGTAAGCGCTTGAAACAATTTACAGTTGGTGACGTTACGGCTGAGAGCGCTGGAGCGTGAAACAACACGCCTGCGAGGAAATGATACGCGAGTTTCGACAGCCCGAACCCCAACGAATCATCGTCCGCTTCAAATAGATTCGCGCCGGTCTCAACATCCGCAAGGTGGTAGTGCAGATGTGCGCCGCTCCCAGTCCGTCCGGTAAACGGCTTCGCCATGTGCGTGGCAATCGCGCCATATTTCGGCGCGATTTGGGAGGTCATCATTTTGAAAAACGTATATCGATCCGCCGTGGTCAATGCGTCCGAATAATGAAAATTCACCTCATACTGTCCGTTGGCATCCTCGTGATCCGCCTGATATACTCCCCATCCGAGCGCGTTGCAGCATTCTGTGATCTCGCGCAAGTAGCCTGCCGCCTGAGACATTGCCTTGAAATCATAACACGGCTTTGCGAGGCGATCAATGCCCGCCGGATCCCATGGTGCAATGCTGCCACGCTCGTCTTGCGTCACCAAAAAATGTTCGGGCTCTACACCCACATTAAATAGGAATCCCCGGCTCTTTGCTCCCTCGATCACACGTTTGAGGTTCTGCCTTGGACAGTATGGATGCGGCTTACCGTCCACAAACAGATCCGACGCAAAGCGTGCGATGCCCGGACTCCACGCAAGCGGTGTGTAGGTTGCTAGATCGATGCGTGCCATCATATCATGCGAATGCGGACCCTGGCCCATGCCGCACACCGCTGCACCGGCAAATCCCGCACCCTCTTCCACCAACGCATCGAGCGTGAACGCGGGGCACATCTTGACTTTCGCCGCCCCGTGAATGTCCACAAACTGCGCCAGCAAAAATTCAATGCTGTTGGATGCCATCTGCTTTTTAATTTTGTCCCGAATAATTTCCATGTCGTGTGGTTTATTTTCGTCGAAACGTTTCAGAGGATGCCGGGGGAGTCAAATTTTTTATGCAACAATGGTTGCATATAATGAAAAGTTGGAATATTCGTGGCGTCAAATATGTGTGGTATTGCAGCGTTTTTCACGAAGTCATCGGCTCTTGAGCCGCATTTGGGAGCAATTTTTGCGCCGATGCTTGATTGTTTGACCGGGCGCGGTCCGGACAGCGCGGGATTTGCGATTTATCGGGATCCGGTGCCAGACGGATTTGTGAAAGTCGTCGCCCAACACCCGGATCGAACCTGCGACTGGGAGAGGGTATTTGAGTCCGCAGGAGTCGTAGATAGCATCAAGCGAATTGGTTCTCACGCGGTCTGTGTGATGCAGGGCGACGCGGATTCAATCCGTCAGCAGATACAGACATCGGCCCCGGAAGTGGCATTGATGAGCGTCGGTGGAAATATTGAGATATTCAAAGAGGTCGGCCTACCGTGTGACGTGATGCGGCAATTTGATTTGCGAAGTGCCCGTGGCAGCCATGCCATCGGGCACACCCGAATGGCGACTGAGAGTGCCGTGACCACAGCGGGGTCGCACCCCTTTTCCACGGGCAGCGACTTGTGTTTGGTCCACAACGGCTCCTTGAGTAATCACAACACACTGCGCCGGAATCTGCGGCGGGAAGGGATTGTTTTTTCGACGGACAATGATTCAGAAGTTGCTGCCGGATACCTCACCTGGCGTCTTCTCTGCGGCGACTCGCTCGAATCCGCACTGCATGCTGCGTTGAGCGATCTGGATGGTTTTTTTACATTTGCCGTGGGCACTGGTGATGGATTTGCCGTTCTCCGCGATCCCATTGCCTGCAAGCCAGCGGTGATCGCGGAAACTGACGATTATGTAGCCATGGCGTCGGAGTATCGTTCGCTTGCACACTTGCCGGGAATCGATGGCGCAGAAATTTGGGAACCCGAGCCTGCGCAAGTCTACTCTTGGTCGCGCAAATCCGAAATGCACTTGGCCGCCGTATGAAAACGCTGGATCTTGCTATTCATCCTCTACGGGAGGTTAATCAACAACTGCACGATCTGATGAGTGACGACTGTGCGCATCCGGTGGAAATCCTCAATCCTAAGGGAGCCCACGCCATAGCCTGCGGCCTCCGCGTCCCTGCCCACGTCTCAATCCGCGGTCATACCGGCTACTACTGCGCGGGTATGAATGAACGCGCCACTGTCACCGTCTACGGGAGCGCGGGCACCGGCCTAGCGGAAAACATGATGTCTGGAACCGTGCGTGTCACAGGAGACGCAAGTCAGTCCGCTGGGGCTACCGCACATGGCGGGTTGTTGGTGATCGGCGGTAATGCGTCCGCCCGGTGCGGGATTTCGCTCAAGGGCGCGGATATCGTCGTTGGTGGCTCCGTCGGGCACATGTCTGCGTTCATGGCGCAAGCAGGCCGTTTGGTGGTCTGCGGCGATGCAGGCGAGACACTGGGCGATTCGATTTATGAGGCCCGAATCTATGTGCGGGGCCGGGTCGCAAGTCTTGGTGCCGACTGCGTGGAAAAAGAATTGCGCGCCGAACACCTCAGCGAGCTTACCGACCTTTTGCGCTCCGCAGGCATGGATGCGGAGCCGACGGACTTTCGCCGCTATGGTTCGGCGAGATCGCTCTACCATTTTCACTCCGAACACTCCTCTGCTTACTAAAGTCTACTTATGGAAAATGTTCCACCAGGCCTGCGCGAGTCTGCCACCTTTGATCGCAATGTCATTCACGAGATCCAACGCGCCGCGGCAACCGGCGTTTACGACATCCGCGGATGGGGTGCCAAGCGACAACTTCCAACCTTCGACGATCTGGTATTTCTCGGAGCGAGCATGTCGCGCTACCCGCTCGAAGGGTATCGCGAAAAATGTGCAACTGACGTTTGGCTCGGTACTCGATTTTCAAAAAAGCCACTCCATCTCGATATTCCGGTCACGATTGCTGGCATGAGCTTCGGCTCTCTCTCGGGGGCTGCAAAAGAGGCTCTGGGCCGCGGCGCATCAGCAGTGGGCACGTCGACTACGACAGGTGATGGTGGGATGACGGACGAAGAACGCGGACATTCCAAACATCTCGTCTATCAATACCTGCCTTCCCGTTATGGGATGAATCCCGAGGATCTTCGGCGAGCCGATGCGATTGAGATCGTGCTCGGGCAAGGTGCCAAACCTGGAGGAGGTGGCATGTTGCTCGGCCAAAAAATAAGCGACCGCGTCGCCGGAATGCGCACCCTTCCCGCGGGTATCGATCAGCGGAGCGCGTGCAGACATCCGGATTGGACCGGTCCCGATGACCTTGAAATCAAAATCCTCGAGCTTCGTGAGATCACTGATTGGGAGAAACCGATTTACATTAAAGTCGGTGCCTCCCGCACGTATTACGATGTGATGCTCGCCGTTAAATCCGGAGCGGATGTTGTGGTGCTCGACGGCATGCAAGGTGGCACGGGTGCCACACAGGATGTCTTTATCGAAAATGTGGGAATCCCGACTCTGCCTGCGCTCCGCCAGGCCGTCGAGGCGCTCACCGAGTTAGGTCTGCACCGCAAGGTTCAGCTGATCGTGAGCGGGGGAATCCGGTCTGGTGCCGATGTGGCCAAAGCGCTTGCCATGGGGGCAGATGCTGTCTCGATCGGCACGGCCGCACTTATTGCTCTGGGATGTAATGATCCCCGATTCGAAGCCGATTATCGCAAACTTGGCAGTGCGGCAGGCTTTTATGACGACTACCAAGACGGACGCGACCCGGCTGGCATCACCACTCAGGATCCCGAACTCGAATCCCACCTCGATCCCATCGAAGGTGGTCGTCGCCTCGCAAACTACCTCCGAGTACTAACGATGGAAACACAGACGCTCGCCCGCGCCTGCGGGAAGTCACACGTTCACAATCTGGAACCAGAGGATCTCGTTGCGCTGACTATTGAATCTGCTGCCATGGTGGGCGTGCCGCTTGCCGGGACGAATTGGATCCCTGGATCAGGTGGACGGATTTGACCGGGCGCTCCAGGTTGTTTCCTCTCGCTTTGCCAGCAGGTTTTCATAGCGGGCTAAAATGAAGAGGTAGTCCGAGAGACGGTTTAAAAACACGACGACCTCGGGGTTGATCGACTCGATGGTGGCAAGTGATACGGCTTCCCGCTCCGCCCGGCGGCACACACAGCGCGCGACATGCAAATGCGCCGCAGCCAGCGTGCCTGCGGGGAGGATGAAATTTTTCAGCAGCGGCAATTTTTCATCCATCGCATCGATCTCCGCCTCCAAGCGTGCGGTGTGTTCTTCTCGGATACGTAGAACTGAGGGAGCGTCGCCCGGAGTCGCAAGGTCCGATCCTAGATAAAACAGAACATTTTGGAGTTCTGCGATGGCATTGGCCACGGATACTTGAGGTTCTGCTGCCCGGGCTACGCCGACCTGCGAATTCAACTCATCAACGGTTCCATATGCAACGACGCGCGGATGCGGCTTCCTTACGCGCTCTCCTGAAAATAGTGCGGTCATTCCAGCGTCTCCGGTGCGTGTATAGATTTTCATTGGTAGCGCGAGGTAAGAGCAAGTGGCATGCGAGTTGCTTCGAAAGTA
>JBGSMR010000288.1:0-3590 GCA_041740065.1 Chthoniobacterales bacterium | reverse complement strand
AAGGCATTGATCACCATTGATGCGGACGATGAGGCAAGCCATCAGCGCATCGTCGACGTGCTTAATACGTGCGCAAAAGCGGGAATCTCTGGCGTGACGTTTGCGGATTCTAGCGAAGAGGAGGAGTTCTAGCCATGGCTGTCGAAACCTTAATGGAGGACGCCCAGCAGCGGAAACGCCTTCGCAAGCTTGTAGTAACGATCATCCTTATTGTGATCGCGCTTCACGTCGGATTTGGGGTGATTGCCGGCATACTTGTGGTGGCGCGGTATTTACTGCCACCCCCCGCGACGTTTGAAATACAGAAAGACATCCGATTGCCCGCCAAAGAGCGGGAGCACAAAATGAACATGGCGGAGTTCGATGCGATGACTCCAAAGCCGAGTTTTAATGATCGCTTGCAAAGTTTACGCCCAGCGGATTTTGCGTTGCCGGAATTGCCGAAAATCCCCATGGATCAAATGCTCCCATTGGATCCAAGTGCTATTGTTTCTGATCAGGTATCGAGCATGGTCGGCACGGCGGGAATGGGTGACGGTGGTGATGGCGGCTCAGGGATGGGTGGAGGTGGAACCGGCGTGAGTTTCTTGGGCATTGAAAGCAATGGCACGCGGATTTTACTTCTCTACGACGTTTCCAAAACTGTGAACTCCGCTGTCGCGCGGGTGGGGATGCCTATGGACCAGATTCGCGAAGAAACAAAAAAGCTTCTTGCTGGTCTTGGGATTAACTCCCGGTTTGGCATTGGTCAATTTGCAAGAAACTATGCATTTTTCCGACCTGAATTGCTGCCCGCGACGGATGCAAATCGGGAAGATGCGTCGGCTTGGTTGGATGAGTGGTTTGCGACCGAGGGATCAATGAAACAAAATACACCAGCGGTTGTGCGTGGGAGCCCTGGATTTATTGAGGTGATGCGTAGTGCCTTTAAATTCCAGCCGGATGTCATTTTCGTAATTTCTGATGGTGGGTTTTATGCGGGTAGCGGGACCTCGGCGATTCCCTACGAAGACATCGATAGGGCGATTGGAGAATTGCAAAAAACACTCACGGAGCCCGCCAGGATCAACTTCATCGGGGTCGGGATGAAACCGGAAAATCAACGTGGGATTCGGCGTATCATCTCGAAACACGGATCCGGCGGAAAATTCCGAGAAATGCGCTAACCGTCGGGCGCTCAGCGCCAGTAACCGGAACGGTAGTATCGCTGGTTGCCCGCTGTGAATAGCGTGGGACGTTGCCAAATCGCACCCGGACGGGGACGATTGACGTAGCGTCCCCGCTGCCAAGCCCAGTTGGATCCGGTCCATGAGTAATGACCCTCCACATAGACCGGATCGCGGTAGGAAGTAGGAATGCGGGTCGATCGGCGCTCGTAGCGCTGCCGTGGCGGAACCGACGGAACCACGATCTGGCGCGGTTCATAGGTGTTGTAATACGAATTGTCCTCGATCTCCTGCGGTTGGCCAAAAATTGCCCGTCCGATGGGATCCTGTGGGACGAAAGTTCCGTCCGCTGCACAGCCGACCAGCAGCACTCCGGCAGCTGTTGCCGCGACTAGTAAAGGAATTTTCATTTCCTTCTCATCGTATGTGCCCTGCGGTTCGGATGTGGTAATTTATCTCTCCGACCATGGACGTCCCAGATAGACATGCTTGTAGATCGTCCATAGAAGACCCGCTGAGACGTAACCGACGCCCAAGATCAGGAGCGCGGGGGAATGGTATCTGAGGGACATGACAAATGATGCCGTCCCGCCCGAAAAAAACGAAAGAGCAATTGCCGCGGGAACCAGAATTTTCCATCGCGGAATTTCAAACCCCCTCGCGCTCATGCCGAGCGTAATGCCGAAGTCCGTGATGAGACCTGTGAGATGTGTGGTTCGCAAGACAAGCCCCCGGTATCGACTGACAAGAGAGTTCTGAAATCCGCAGGCGAGTGCAGACATTGCAATCGCAATCACCGGATGGCTGGTGAGTGAGTAGTGCGAAACAATAAACAATATCCCAATCGAAGAAATTGCCCTCCCGTAAGGTCTTGCCGTGTCAAGCTGGGGATGGTGAATCAGCAGGCCTGCGAGGAATGCTCCTCCGAAAAAACCTCCCGTCGCCGCAATCACGCTCAACAACCCCGCTGCAAGCTTGGGAGATTTTAGCACGAGGTCGAAGGACAGGCGGGCAACGTCGCCCGTGAGGTGACTGACGGATGTCCCGGTTTGAAAAACTACGGCCGCATTTGCAAAGCCTGCACCGAAGGCCAGCAGGCATCCTGCAAGGAGCACCAAGCCCCGCGATTCCCTGTCATTTCCGGCGTTTATCCTATAAACTCTATCGGCGAGTGTTGGTGGGACAAGAACGAAGATTATTTCTTGAGCTGCTGAGCGTTTGAACATCTTCTTCGAAAGGCCAAATGCTTGCGGCGCGACGGGGGAGATACTACACCGTGATCGATGTTTCAACGGCTGATAGGCTATTTTCATGGGCTTCTTAAGAAGCTACTGGAGTTGCGTGACACACCGCATGCGATTGCTGGGGGCGTCGCCTGTGGGATTTTCATTGGCGTGACACCGCTGTTTGGATTGAAAACGTTAGCGAGTTTGCTTTCTGCCTGGCTCATGCGTTGCAGCAAGCTTGCTGCGGTGATTGCGGTTTCCCTTACGGACGTGATTACTCCGTTCTGGCCCGTCGTGTTGAGGGTACAATATGACATTGGATACTGGATTTTAAGTAACCCCCATCGGTTCCCTCCGACGTTCGAGCCCCACGAATTAAAGTTAGGAGAGTTGCTACGGTGGAGCACTTTCTCCGATGTCGGCGTGCCAATGCTCCTTGGCGGAGTGGTCATGGCTGCGCCTATTGCAGCAATTTTCTACGCAATTACCTTCTACGCCGTTCGATCCCGAGCGACGAAACCCCTAAGTCCCACCGCATGAAGCCATCCGCACCCGCGCCCACACCCTCCAATTCAGACGACACCCGCGACCTGATCGCCTATATTCTCCCGTTCGGTCTTTTCATGCTCGCCCTCGCTGCGGTGGGAATGGTTCAGGGAATGGCTTCCGACGAAAATGCACCGTTTTGGATGCGCGAGCCGATGTATTGGATCTATCCTGCGCAGGCGATGGCGTGCGCTGCGGCATTGATCTGGGGCTGGTCGCGCTATGATTTCGGCGCCCAGCGAGGGATTCCTCTGGCAGTGATTGTTGGCCTCGCTGTGTTTCTTCTGTGGGTCAGTCCCCAGATGTTTTTTGGCCAACCGCAGCGAACAGATGGTTTCAATCCTACCGTCTTTGGTGAGGATGCCGGGTTGTTTTGGCTCACGGTGCTGGGACGGTTTTTCCGTCTCGTGATCGTCGTTCCTATTATGGAAGAGGTTTTTTGGAGGGGCTTCCTCATGCGCTATTTGATCAATGAGCGATTTCGTAAGGTAGAGATTGGACAGTATACCCATCTGAGTTTCTGGGCTGTAACGGTGTTGTTCGCGCTCGCTCATTGGGGGCCCGATTTGATCCCGGCAATTCTCACTGGGGCAATATTTGGTTGGGTCACCATCAAGACCCGATCGCTCACCGCTGTGATCATATGTCATGG
>JBGSMR010000283.1:0-8367 GCA_041740065.1 Chthoniobacterales bacterium | reverse complement strand
GGTATGACTGAAAATACGCGACGATTTATCGACCTCATCCGCCCGTATGCCAGTAGTCTTTCGAGAGGACCCGATGGAGCGGGAAGCGATGAAAATTAGTCTTATCACCCCGACATACAATCAAGCTGAGTTTTTACCACAGACGCTTGAGTCGATCCGTCAGCAGCAGGATTCCAATTTTGAGCACATCATTATCGACGCAATGTCGTCTGATGCCACACCCCGAATTTTGGCGCTCTGGTCCACGGAGACGGGCGCCCGTGTGGTTCGAGAGCCGGATACCGGCCAGGGTAACGCAATCAATAAGGGAGCCCGTTTGGCGGATGGGGAGATTATCGGCTGGTTGAACTCCGACGATATCTTGTGTCCCGGAGCGCTTGCAGCCATACGTGAGGGATTTTTGAAAAATCCCGAAGCGGTGGTTGTCTACGGGCTCGGATCGCGGATGAACCGAGCGGGCGAGTTTGTGCGCACGGGTCCTTTCCGCGAGTTTAGTCGAAGCGATCTGCGAACGGCCTACCGCGTCGTGCAGCCATCCATGTTTTTCCGCCGTGACGTTTTTCTAAGAATCGGCGGACTGGATGAATCCCTGCGCTACGCGATGGATTGGGAACTTTTAATCCGCCTCGCTGACGAGGGTGAGGTCGTGTCGATGCCAACAGAAATTGCCCGCATACGCTATTACGAAGAAACGATTACCTCCACTGGCGGGTGGAAACGGATGCGTGAGATCGCTGAAATTGGCCGGAAGTACAATGGACGATGGGATCCCAACTATGTGTCGTACTCCGTACGAACTGCAGTCGCCAAACTACCCGGACGATCATTCAAATGGGCGACAGACCAGCTGCTGTGGCGAGTTTGGGGAAATCGTCCAGTAATGGTCCAGGGGTGGCCCGCATGAATGGACCAACCTGTTTGCTGGTGATTCCGTCGTATCGGGACACGATACGACTTGGTCCGTTTCTTCGAGACCTCATGACATCGCTGCCTTCTGCGTTTCAGATCCTCGTCGTTGACGATGGATCCGGCCAGGCTGGCCTTACCGCGCTTCAGGAACTTATTCGGCGGGAACAAACGACGGAGGGTCACACCGGTCCCATGTTGTTGGATCCGCTGATACTGGCTCACAACGTCGGAAAAGGGGGGGCGATCTATCACGGGTGGCGCTCGGGACCAACGACTGACTTGCTCGCATTCGCAGATGCGGATGGCGCTGTATCAGCACGGGAAATCGTCAGGATCTGGACTGCATGGCCGGATTTGCGCGCGGACGCAGTCATTGCAAGCCGGGTGCGAATGCTTGGCCGCCAAGTGGAGCGGTTGGCTGTGAGACATTATGCAGGCCGCGTTTTTGCGACACTCGTCGCTATATTCACGGGTCTCTCGGTCTATGATAGCCAGTGCGGCTTTAAGATGTTGCGTCGGGATTGTTTTCTAGCGGCGGACCGTCGTGGGCTTCTGGCGGAGCGATTTGCTTTTGACGTGGAACTCCTGGTTGCATTGGCGAAAGCGAGATGTCGGGTCGTCGAGATTCCAGTAGATTGGCGCGATGTGCCTGGTGGATCAGTCAGTCTTGCAAGGCATTCGGTGCCGATGCTGCGTGAGCTTGTTGGCATTCGGTGCCGCCACGGGAGGGTCCAATGATGGATGCTAATCGCAGAGAACCCAGAGGGGTCGTTTATGTTGCGACTGGTCGACGGCATTTGGATGAGATGGTCCAATCTGTCAGCTCGTTGCGTAAGCACATGCCCCGTTTACCGGTGTTGCTTTACACAGACCAAAAAGAAATCCCTCGCGGGGTATTCGACGCCATCCGGACGATAGAAAATCCCTGTCATTCGTTTATGGACAAGATCGCGCCGCTCTGCGATTCGCCCTTTGATTGCACTTTGTTTCTGGACACGGACACGTTGGTTTGTGCTCCGATTGATGACCTTTTTGATGTGCTGGAGCGCTTCGATCTGGCTGTAACTCATGCGCCATTCCGACATGATCGCCCCTTTTCCACCCCCATCTGTTTTGCGGAACTCAATACCGGTGTGATTGCCTATCGAAACACCGAGTCGGTGCGTACGATGTTCAGGCTGTGGTTGGCGATTTACGAAAAGGAAGTTGCAGACACCGGCAAAATGGACAGTGATCAACCGGCTTTTCGGGCCGCTTTGTATCAATCGTCGGACGTAGCTCCCTACGTGCTGCCCACCGAATACAACTTACGCACCGTGATGCCGGCTGCCATCGGGCGTGGGAAGGTGCGAATTATTCATGGCCGTGCGAGCGATTTGGATGCTGTGGCTGATCGTATCAACGCCAGTGGGAAGATTCGCGTCTTTGTCCCTGACATCTGGCATCTCGTAAGTGCTCATTTTGGCGTGCTCGGGACGGGAGGTAGATTCCTCTCGAAAGTATTGGATTGCCTGATTCGCCCGTGGATTTTTCTGGAGGCTCATTTGCGACCGATCAAAAGGAGACTGATTTCTAAACGATGAAAGTGTTTACCTATTATGTCCCGATTGCGGGAAAACCTGAGGACGACGAGCTTGCGTTGATTGAGATTTGGAAAAAATCATGGAGACGTTGTGGATGGGATCCGGTGGTTTTGGATCAATCGCATGTGCCGGATGATCCAGAGGCCCGAAAATTAAAACGGGCTTTTCGAAAACAACCGACGCGTTTACGGCCAGGGATGGCTTACGCTTCATTTGTGAGATGGCTTGCCGTCGCAGCGCAAGGGGGTGGGTTCATGTGCGACTATGATGTGATAAACTATTCTTTTACTCCATTGCCTGTTGGTGAGGTGACTGTATACGAGCGGCATGTGCCGTGTTTGGTCAGTGGCACAGGGGAGGAATTCATGCGGATCTGCCGCCTCTTCGCAGACTATCGTGCAGATTCGGCAGACCGCGTCGGCTGGTGGAAATGCACTTCAGACATGAAGGTCCTGATTCGGCGCCCTGAAGCGTATTTGCAACGCCGTGAGTGCGTTGAGTACTTTCTTCCGGGCTGGGAAACGGCCGCCGCCGTGCATTTTAGCAACTTTGCCATGAAACCCCGGGGGCAGATGCCGCGTCATTCCCGAATCGAAGTCCTGCGCCCATTTTCGTGAGCACGCCAAGGGTTGCATTCGTCTATTCTGGTGGGCGTGAGGCGCGCTGGGCAGGCTCCGGCGCGAGTAATGGACCGTCGGAGTTTTTTTACGGCGCTGCGGAGCTGCATCGCAAAGGCTGGGCAGTGAAGCTCGTCGACTTCATTGATCAACCGCAATCCTCAGCTGCGGCACTTTTCAATACGGCTGTTGGGCGGATTCTGCCTGTTCGCGTCCGGGCAGAGCATCTTATCGGCGCACTGTCCCTAAGGCACATCCTTCGCGACTCGGATGTCGTAGTTGCCTGCACCTCCTATATCGCCCTTGCGATTGAGACCTTGCGTGCGCTTGGAATGCGGTTGCCGCCGGTCGTGGCAATTCATTGTGGTATCGCGAATCACGCTCCGTCACCTATCCGGCTGCGTGTGTCTTCTCACCTTCTTGGACGGCAGCAGGCTATCTTTTTTGCGGCTGCGGAGGCTGTGGAGACCGCGCGGATTTTTTCGCTTGGCGACTCCCGTGTCCACGCGAATGCCTTCGGCGTGGATAGTTCCTACTGGACTCCGCCCGATCAAAAGGGAAGTCGCAGATACATTCTTTCGGTGGGAAATGATGCCCGGCGGGATTATGCAACGTTAGCCCAGGCAGCGGGTGGCTGGGATCTTCCCGTGAAGATTCTAACTAAACGAGAGATTCCTGGTCCAATTCCTCCAAATGTGGAGTTGCTTCACGGCAGTTGGCACAGTCCTGCTGTCACCGATTCCGAGTTACGTGAGCTCTATCGGGGTGCGTCCGTGGTTGTCGTGCCGCTGATCGATTCCGCCCAACCCTCGGGACAAAGCGTCGCGCTGCAAGCCATGGCGTGCGGATGTCCTGTGGTGATGTCGCGTACGTCCGGATTGTGGACTGAAGACGATTTTATTGATGGTGAACATCTGCGGTTGGTGGCCTCCGGGTCTGCTGACGCATTGGGCGCAGCCGTGCAGGAGTTGCTGGATCGTTCGGATCTGGCGACGGCGATGAGTTCGAATGCCGCCTCGCGAGTGAAGCTTCGGGGTGACATCAGTGGGTTTGCGGATCGTCTCAAACCAGTGATCTTGAAAGCCGCGGCTTGGCAGATGGGAAATTCTGCGGTTGTATAAGCCACCGAGTCCATCTGATCCATCCATGTTGTTTGCCCGAATCCGAAAACCCACCGTTGCTATCAGTATGGTCCCCGCTCGGGGACCCTGGGGCGGCAGTAGCCCATTTGTCTCACAGCTCTCGAACCTGCTTTGGCGACGAGGTTGGAGAGTTGTCTTTGATCTTAAATCTGACCCTGATGCTGTGCTCATGATTGATCCGCGCAGGGATCATCCTGCCAAGCGATTTGGTTTGGCAGATTTGGAGGAATTTCGTGAATCGCATCCTCAAGTTCCAGTATTGCACCGCGTCAATGAATGCGACCAACGCAAGGGCACCGACGATATCGATGAACTGCTTCGACGGACCCATGAACTCTCCGATTTCACGGTCTTCATTTCTGCCTGGCTCAGAGATTATTTTGCGGAGCGGTGGTTGGATACTACGCGCCCGCACAGCGTGATTTACAACGGTGCAGACCCGAAGATTTATCATCCTATCGGTAATCATCTCCCTGCTCCTGGCGAGGTGGTGCGACTGGTGACGCACCATTGGTCAGACAATTGGTTAAAGGGATATGATATTTACCAGCAGATTGATCATTTAATTGCTGATGGCGAACTTCCGGGTGTGGCACTGCGGATCATTGGCCGTTGGCCGAAGGAAATCAAATGGCGGGCCGCAGAAACATTTGGGCCTCTTAACGGAGTTCCCTTGGCCGAACGCCTGCGAGAGTGCCACATGTATGTCACTGCTTCGCGTTGGGAGCCCTGTGGGATGCACCATGTCGAAGGTGCGCAATGCGGATTGCCTTTAGTATATCACGAGGATGGCGGGGGTATCGTCGAGGCAGGAAAACGATATGGCATTGGCTTTCGCGACGATCCCTCTGCGGCTATTCGCAAGGCAGCCGGCCGTCTGGGTGATTTACGCCACCGGCTCCTTGGAGATTTGCCGTCCGGCGACCGTATGGTGATGGACTACGCGGACGTGTTGCAGCGGCTCATCGTTGAGTCCGGTCGTCTGTGAAGACAGGCATCCCGACGATACGCATTTGGGATGATGCGTATGCTTACAAAAAAATGTTTATCCTCTACGGGATGGAGGCCCTGCGTCGGGACGGTGTTGTCCATCTTGTTCGGGAAAACTATGACGTCTTTGAAAAACGAGGTGCGCCGCAGCGTGAGGGAGCACCCTACAATAGCCACAAAAATATTGTCCTATTCGAAGTCGAGTGGAACGGCAAAATCGTGCGCTGCGTTTACGATGCCAATGACATTTATTACAAAATTCCACCACGGGTTCTCGATTGGTGTGACTTGTATTTTAAGTCCAATTTTCAGGAGCAGTATTTGCGTGATGGGCAGCGGGTGACCGGTGACTATTGGGACTCATTGCCAATTCTGGACGAGTTGCTTCAAGAACCCATTGACGTATCGCAGCATTTCAAATTTCGTAGGGCAAACTTTTCCATGGAGCTGCACGGATCGATCCTACGGAACCGTTGGTATTTTTACCAAATGGAGGGGCGCTGGTTGAAGTCATCTGTCCCACAAAAGTCAGCCGATGTTTTTTTTCTCGGTCGATATTGGGCGGAGACGCGCGCTGCTTCGCTGGCCTTGATGGATCAGGTGAAACAATCCGGCCGCACCCTCGTGGGCGGATTGGTAGAAGCGCAAGACGAAATTCCGATGTCTCATCGGGAGTATCGTCGTAAAGCGGTCGGTTTAGACGCTTGGTGCCGGTTGGCAGCGTCGGCACGCGTGCCGGTGATCACGCGCGGATTGCAAGGATGTGTGGGATTCAAGCCGCTCAATCTTCTGATGCTCGGCGCTCCCATTTTTGCTAATCGGTTCATGTCAAATCTGCGGGAGCCAATAATCGAGGGCGTAAACTACGTGGTGGTGGCAGATGACTTCAGCGACCTTAACGAGAAGCTGGATGCCACGTCTCCGCTCGCCTTGAGAGCGATGGGCGAAGCCAATTTCAAACATTGGCGGGAGGTTTCATCTCCGCGGGCGACGGCGCGTGCACTGCTTCGTGATGCCATTGATCTAGCCGGGGGACGGGAATGCGGGTCATAGGAATCATGTTGGTTCACAACGAAGATCGTTTCGTTGAAACGGCACTTCGCAACGTGATGGGGTTCTGCGACGAGGTTATAGCGGTCGATCATGGATCTGACGACCTTACGCCATCGATTCTGAAATTCCTGAGTGATGAATTTGCTCACACACTGCGCGTGATTACCACAGCTGACAGCGCCGACTCACACCGCCTCATCGAAATGTATGCCGGAACTGATACATGGGTTTTTGCGGTGGATGGAGACGAGGTCTACGATCCTGAGGGGCTTTCCCGATTGCGTGTGCGTCTGGACGCCGGCGAATTTGACAGATGGTGGGTAATATTCGGTAATGTGCTTAATGTCACAACCCTCTCCAAGGACCTGCAAACGGCGAGGGGGCACCTCTCGCCACCGTGCCGAAGTATGACAAAACTCTACAACTTTGCAGCGATTGACTCATGGAACGGAAATTGTGTGGAACGGCTTCATGGGGGGCATATCAAATTTCGTGAAAACTTTGATGCTGCCCTGCGGTGCTCCTTGCATGACTCGATCGCTTGGGACGATGCGGACTTTCGCTGCCTGCACTTATGTTTCCTCAAGCGATCTTCCAAGGACGCCCCCGGTTCTGGACCTCGCAAGAATATCATGGATCTCCATGCGCGTTCGTGGATGAAGGTATTTCGACGAATTAAGGAACGACTCCTCGGCACAATCGTTGTCGATTGGAAGCAGGAGAAATATGCGCGCGGCCCAATCGTAAAGAAAGACATAGGCGGGTTTTTCCCCCCGCTGGATTCAGAGTCATGATCCGAGTTGGGTTTATTATAAACAGCAGGGTTCCGTCGAAGGATGCAATCGGTCGGGGAATGCCATTCTATAGGCTCTGGACGGGATGGGATGACTGCGGATCGCCCATGAGCTTCATGCGATTTCATTGGGTTGGCGACACGTTGCGTCGTTCGGGACTGGCGGATTACCGTTTGTTCCGTCCCGGCTTGCCTGTGGACGCTGTGGTTTTTTTAAAATCCATGGGGGCTCAATGCGAGGAGTTGGCAGAAACCCTGCGTTCGCAAGGGGTGCCTGTGATCTTTGAGGCAAACGTGGATTACTACTCGGTGAACACTACACCTGATGTCCCCATACGGGACCTGGCACCGACGGAGGACCAGCGTCGGACGGCAATTGCAATGACTGCGGGCGCGGACGGTGTTATTGCCTCTTCAAAGCATCTGGCGGGCATCTGTGCGGCATTCAATGACAAAGTCTTTGTCGTCCCGGACCACGTAAACTTGAGCCTTCGCCCGAAGAAGTGGGGTCGAGAGCCCTATCGCGGCGGGAAGTTGCAAGTGTGGTGGAGCGGCATGGCGTCCAAAGCATTTGAGCTACTCGTAGCCGCGCCTGCAATGCGAGCGCTCAAAGATAAACTGCACCTGAACTTAGTCACCGATGATTTGATTGCAATGCAGTCCTGGAGGCCGGATGTGCGCACTCAGTTTGAGCAATTCCTTGCGGAAATTCCGCATACGGTTCATCCGTTTCGGGACGTGAAGGACCTTCTGCGAAAGTATTCCAAAGGTGGAATTATCATTTCTCCTCGCACGTTGGACGCACCCTACAATTGGTCTCACACCGAATGGAAAATCACATTGGGAATGGCGTGTGGGCTGCCGGCAATTGCCAGCCCGGTGCCAAGTTACGAGTCTGTTGCCACGGTGGCGGGCGAGGGGACCGTCGCGATTTGTAGATCGGATGCCGACTGGCAATTTGCGTTCGAACAGATGTTAGATCCATTCACGCTCGCTACGCGTGGCATTGCTGCCAGCGATGTGGTCGAGCGGTGCTATTCCACGGAGCGCGTGGCGGGAGAACACCTGAAAGCATTGCAATCCATTTTATCGGGGATGGCTTCGTGAAGGCGATTTTTTTCAGAATCGGTTCGTTTTCGTTGATCAACGACGTAATGTGGAGGGAGCTGCGCGAGAAAATGTCGGACTTCGATTGGCATTCGGTCGATATTGAGCGGGACATCGTCGGAGCAAGTCCAGCGCTTTATCTGCGGGCGACGGCCGAAGCACTTCTCCGCTAT
>JBGSMR010000271.1:0-3265 GCA_041740065.1 Chthoniobacterales bacterium | reverse complement strand
TCGAAGCGAACCCCGTGTCAGAAAACGCCGCCCAAAAAATTACCGCCTCCTGACCAAACCCCGCAGCAATATGGGTCCCTTGCCACACCGAAAGGTCGGCCGCGAAAATTATCCCAAATCTCCCTTAAGTTAGCGCCATTCCACACTGACCCCTGTTTTGGATTGCAAAGAGCAGAGCTGCCCGACCTACGCGCCAGTGATCCACGTAAAGCAGCGATCGCTCGGGAAATTTGGAACGCCTCGACTGTCAGCCAGTCGTGGATCGCTCGGGAGCTCAACATGAAAACTGCGGCCAATGTCAGCCTCGCGATTCACCGAAAATCGAAAATCGATCAAAACTCCCAAACGTAAAATGCAAGAATATGCACACTGACCCCTGTTTTCTGTTTTCCTTCGTTCGAGAAATACCGATGGGGCCTGGCTGGTATGGTAATTAGGGAGCCAGCAGCACGAGCTTCAAGCCGTGCCGGGTGTAGGATTTGAAGCCTTGATCAAAGGTCACCATCTCGGCGTCGAGGCTGATTGCGAGGGCGGCGAGGTAGGCATCCATCCAGACATTGGGAGAGGGTTGGGTGCTTTTGCCCAGTTCCAGCCACAGGTTTCTAGTGGTGGTGACTTCATCGACTGTGGCCACGGCGGGATCCGTGCAGACCTGACCGAGAAAGGTGAGTGCTTCGTCATTGGATAGTGCCTGCACTCCGCACTGCTGCATCACGCGCTCCTGAGTGGTGAGACGCAGGAAGCCGATCTCTACCGAGCGGCAGAGAAGCAACTCGCCAGCGGCTATGGGGGTGCGCTTATACCACTGTCTGGCGGCCTTGTGTTGCGGGTGTGCAGCCAGGCTCAGGGCGATCCAGGTGTTAGTGTCCAAAAGCTTTTTCATAACGCTCGGTGTCGGTATCCATGTCGGCTTGCTTGACGAAATTACTCATCGTTTGGGCGGCCATGGGCTTGATGCGGGGAGCCGTCAGCGGGCGCGCCGGAATGAGGGGCATCGTCTTTGGGAGCGACTTCCGGGCCTGGGGTGTTTTCTGCTCAAGCTGCGCACGGAGGATGGCGATTGCGGTGGTGTTGAGCTTAAGCCCGTGATGCACGGCGTGCAGCTTGAAGGCACGCACCAAATCGGCTGGCAGATCAACGGTGGTTTTCATGGGCGGGCTTTCGTTTTTACGGGTTTCTTCATCCCGGCTTCCTGCGCCTGAAGAACGGCAAGGCCGCTGCTCATGAGTTCTGCCATCAGCCCCTTGAAGGTTTTCTCCTCCTGCACGGCCCGAATCTTGAGTGTCCGCATCAGGTCTTCCGGCAAATCCAAGGTCAATTTCATGCCTCCAGCTTTCCAGCTTTCCAGCTTGCTGTCAATGAGTGGTTCATGCCATCAGCCCACCGATCAGGTTGATGATGCGGTCGGTGGGCATAGGGGAGTGCCATGTCGTTTACGACAACAGGGTTCGCGTGTTTGTTTTTCGCCAGGGACCTGAGGCAGGCGGGAATCAGACGCACGGCTCCCGTGGAATCAATACAGTGCTTGGCGGTGAGAATGAAACTATTGAGTTCGTATCTTGAACTCGCCGTGTGGAGGTATCAGGGGTGGAGGAATTGGTTGATGATTCCTTCTAGGACTTCCTGTTTTCCGGGGCGGACGGATGGAGCTGGCGCTTTGAGAGCGAGCGCATGGAGCTCGGCAAAAGACGAACTGCCGGACTCGATTTTTTTGCCGAGGTCACTGTCCCAGCTCGCATAGCGCTCGCGAACCGCGTCGTGCAAGCGCCCGTCGGCGCGGATGGCGGCTGCGACCTTGAGTCCGACGGCAAAAGAATCCATCCCGACGATGTGCGCGTGGAAAAGATCGAGTGGCTCGAAGGAATCCCGTCGGCGCTTTGCATCGAAGTTCAATCCCCCGGTGGTGAATCCTCCCATGGCGAGCAATTCGAGCATGATCCCCGTGGTCATGTAGAGGTCGGTCGGGAATTCATCCGTATCCCAGCCGCAGTTTGCAGTGCCTTGATTGGCGTCCACGGAGCCCAGTGCGCCTGCCTCGCGGGCCACGCGCATTTCATGGACCATGGTGTGTCCTGCGAGTGAAGCATGATTGGTTTCGAGATTCAATTTGAAATGATCTAGGAGGCCAAATTCACGGAGGAAGTTAAGGCACGCGGAGGAATCGGAATCGTATTGATGCGTCGTAGGCTCCTGCGGTTTCGGCTCGATGTAGAACTGCCCGGTGAATCCGATGCTCTTTTTGTAATCCACGGCCATGTGGAGGAAGGCACCGAGATGGTCACGCTCGCGCTTCAGGTCGGTGTTGATGAGTGTGCTGTAGCCTTCACGACCGCCCCAGAAGGTATATCCCTCGCCGCCGAGCAGATGGGTCACGTCCATCGCTTTTTTTACCTGCGCCGCCGCGTGGGTGTAGACGCCGAGTTCGGGGGACGTGGCTGCGCCTTGCGCGTAGCGCGGATGCGCAAACAAACACGCTGTGCCCCAGAGGAGCTTGCAGCCGGTGGCGTCTTGCTTTTCTTTCAAACGCGCCGCGAGTTGATTAAATACCTGCTCGGTCTCGCGGATGCTGTCGCGTTCCGGAGAAACATCACGGTCGTGAAAACAGTAGTATTTAATACCAATTTTAGTGAGGAACTCAAAAAAGACGTCGATCCGCTTCAGCGCGTTGTCTGTAGACTCCGTGCCGTCATCCCAAGGCATCAGTGCCGTGCCGGCACCGAATGGATCCGAGAGTGGGTTACGCATGCAGTGCCAATAGGCAGCTCCAAACCGAAGGTGGTCAGCCATGGTTTTACCGTCAATTACTTGGCTGGCGTCGTAGTGTTTGAAGGCGAGGGCATTCTTCGATTTGGGGCCTTCAAACGGGATTGCGGAAGTGCGGAAATATTCAGTCATCGGGAATTTTTTGGGGGATAGTTTAAGTCCACAACATAGTCTCCGGGTGAAGTTGAGGAAACCGCATTTTGCGGGTTTTTCTTGTGGATTTGCGACAGATAGAGTGAGAGGTTCTCCGCTGTGATCACACGGATTCTGCTTGTCGCATCTGATGTTTTTGTGCGTCGGTGGACGCCGGCCTTGGCTGCATTTGTGCGGATGCAAACGGATTTTCGAATTCTCGATATGGGCCGCTCTCCCGGCGATTTGCGGCGGGAAATTTTGAAGCTCAAGCCACATGGGGTAATTACTGAGGTGCTGGCGAAGCGCACGGAGATGATCGTGGGTCTCGGGCTGCCGACGGTGATTGCGGACACCGACCGTGTGTTTC
>JBGSMR010000260.1:0-6757 GCA_041740065.1 Chthoniobacterales bacterium | reverse complement strand
AATTGACGAGCCACCGCATTGCGAGCGCAACTTGGCGCTCCGCGGGAACTTCCATGGGGACCTGATACGTTGCACCGCCAACCCGACGGGACTTAACCTCCAAACGGGGCCGTGCGTTGTCGATCGCCTTATTGAGCGTCTCAAGGGGATCAACCGTATCGCTTCCTTCGCGGCTTTTATCGATTGCGCCATAGACGATGCGCTCAGCGGTGGATTTTTTTCCACGCTGCATGACGGCGCTGATGAGGCGCGCAACCAGCGGACTGGCGTAGCGGCTATCGCGCTTGACTTCTTTATGAATAACTCTGCGTCGGCGGGACATAATATTGACCTATTTTTTCTTTTTGCCTTTAGCGCTGGCATCTTCTTGACCCGGCTTAGGACGTTTAGCACCGTATTTTGAGCGGCTGCGGCGGCGACCATCGACTCCGAGACTATCGAGAGTTCCGCGGACGATGTGGTAACGCACACCTGGAAGATCTTTCACACGTCCCCCACGAACGAGAACAATCGAGTGCTCTTGGAGGTTATGGCCTTCTCCGGGAATGTAGGCGATCACTTCCTGTCCGTTAGTGAGGCGTACTTTCGCAACTTTTCGAAGCGCGGAGTTTGGCTTCTTTGGTGTCCGAGTCATGACCTGCACACACACGCCACGCCGCTGAGGGCAGTTGACAAGCGCAGGCGACTTCGATTTCAAAATCGCTTTTTCGCGTCCTTTGCGGACTAGTTGGTTAATTGTGGGCATCTGATGTTCTCCAAATAAATTCACCCGAAGAAATGTCCGGGGACAAAAAAAACCACACAGGAATGTGGTTATCCTTACTCCCCGTCTTTGTGCGGGAGTGAAGAAACTACCAAATAGGAATTCTTCGGCAATATAATTTTTACATTTTTTCGCAGGTTGTTGTTCTTTGTGGCAATTCGCGATGGAACTCCTTGCAGCGGATGGCTCTCCCTTCCAGTGCCGAGTCGATGCATCGCGGGCTTGAGACCTCCGCTCAACCTGTTATTCTCCGCATTCATGGCAAAGTCTTTCGATCATCCACGCTCTTTTATTCATGCCGATTGGCTTTTGACGACAGATGCCTCACGGGAACTCTTCCATTCCTACGCGTCCAAGTGTCCAATCATTGATTACCACAATCATCTTCCTCCTGCACAAATCAGATCGAATCACCAGTTTTCGGACTTGTTCGAAATTTGGTTGGCGGGCGACCACTATAAATGGAGGGCGATGCGATCGAATGGATTCACCGAACGATTTTGCACAGGCGATGCCAGCGCACGCGAAAAATTTGACGCTTTTGTGGCGACAGTTCCATACACGTTGCGAAATCCGCTTTACCATTGGTCGCACTTGGAATTGAAGCGGCACTTTGATTTAGACGTTAGGATTTCTCCGGAAACGGGAAGTGAAATCTGGGAAGCATGCAATACAAAACTACCGTCATTGCGGGTAAACAACCTGCTGGAAATGTTCGACGTAGCAGTCCTCGGCACCACGGATGATCCAGCGGACTCGCTGGGTGCCCATGAAATGATCGCATCCAGTGGAATCCGTACACGGGTCTATCCAACCTTTCGGCCGGATAAGGCATTCAGCGTTACCGCTCCGAATGCCTTCAATCCATGGCTGGAAAGGCTTTCCAGCGCAGCGGGCATGGTCATAGCGACCTTTGATGATTTGATCGACGCACTCAAACAACGACACGATGATTTTCACGCACTGGGCGGGCGCCTGTCCGACCACGGCATGGAAACGTGCTACTATTCGCCATGCAGTCATAGCGAAGCGGTCTCGATTTTTAAAAAGGCACGTTGTGGTTTGGCAGCGACCTCCGACGAGCAAGCCCAGTTTGCGACGTATTTGATGCTTGAGTTCGGTCGGTGGGATGCGGCCAAGGGGTGGACAAAGCAGCTGCACATTGGAGCGATGCGAAACATGAATTCGCGCAACGCGTCAGCGCTTGGGGCCGACGTCGGGTGTGACTCGATCGGTGATTTTTCCCAAGCTCGCACTCTTGGGTCCTATCTGGACGCGCTGGATCGTGAGGGCATGCTGCCCAAGGTGATTATTTACAACTTGAATCCCGCAGACAACTACGTGATCGGGACGATGATTGGAAACTTCCAGGACGGATCAGTTGCTGGGAAAATCCAGTTCGGAAGTGGATGGTGGTTTTTGGATCAAAAGGAGTCCATGGAATGGCAGATGAACGCACTTTCCAACCTGGGATTGCTGCGGCGATTTGTCGGGATGCTCACCGACTCGCGCAGCTTCCTTTCATTCCCGAGGCATGAGTATTTTCGTCGGATTCTGTGTGACCTTCTTGGACGGGATATGGAGCGCGGCGAACTCCCGCAGGATATGGATCTATTGGGGTCCATGGTGCGGGAGATTTGCTTTGAGAATGCGCGGGATTATTTTGGTTTCGAGATTGACCCGGGGTTCACTGCCATGGCCAAGTAGCACCGTATTCTGGATCTTAAATATTCCCCATTATGTCATTTCCCGCCTTCCTTGAGAAAATGAAAGCCGCAGGCGTTTCAGCGTCTGCAACTCGCTGTTTCGAGCGAAGCTACTCGTTGTTAATGTCTAAAGAAACGGGATTGATCTCCGAAGAAGAGATTCAGCCAGCGTCGGCAGTTCCCGTTAGGGAAGATCTTCCGGAGGTGCCTTTGGATGCTCCTGGACAGCGCGAATTGCTGGAATCCTGCGCTGTCCTCAAGCTCAACGGTGGACTCGGAACAAGCATGGGGCTTGAGAAGGCGAAATCGCTCCTCGAAGTCCGCGAAGGGCTGACATTTCTTGACTTGATATTAAAGCAGGTTTCCCATTTCCGGCAATCCACGGGAGCAAACGTCCGGTTTTTGCTGATGAACAGCTTTAGCACAAGCGCGGACTCTCTTCAGCACCTGAAAAAGCATGGCGAATTCGGGGATCTGCAGGACATCGAATTGTTGCAGAATAAGATCCCAAAGATCGACGCCACGACGATGGAACCAGTCGAGTGGGCCGAGAATCCGGATTTAGAATGGTGCCCTCCGGGACATGGGGACTTATATCCTGTGCTCGCCGAGAAAATGGATGCGCTTATCGCATCCGGGATTCGGTATCTTTTCGTTTCAAACTCCGACAATCTAGGCGCCACGCTGGATCCGCAGATCTTATCTTGGTTCGCGCAATCAGGCACTTCATTTCTCATGGAAGTGACTGCACGCACCGAGTCGGATCGCAAGGGCGGTCATCTCGCCATGCAGGACGGACAGTTGATTCTCCGCGAGTCTGCCCAGTGTCCCGACGACGATATGGCGGCATTTCAGGATATCAGTCGGCATCGGTATTTCAACACCAACAACCTCTGGCTGCGCTTGGATCGCCTGCGGGATGCCTTGCAAGAGGCCGGCGGATTTTTGCCACTTCCAGTGATCCAAAATCGCAAAACGGTGGACCCTAGAAACAAAAAATCCACGCCCGTCCTTCAACTTGAAACCGCCATGGGTGCGGCGATTGCGTGTTTTCCAGACTCCTCTGCGCTTGTGGTGCCACGCACCCGTTTTGCACCGGTAAAAACAACCGCAGATCTACTGACATTGCGATCTGATGCCTATCAAATTTCAGAAGCAGGCGAAGTTGCCCTTGCCTCGAGTAGAAACGGCGTTCCGCCCAAAGTGGACCTGGATGACAATTACAAACTCGTAGATCAACTTGAGGCAGCTATCCGAGAAGGTGCGCCGTCGTTGATGCATTGCCGATCCCTGCAAGTCAACGGCAACTTCAGGTTCAATTCTGGCGTGCAAATCATCGGTGACGTCACACTGACGAATACGACCAATGAACCCGTTACCTTAAGTGAGGGGAAAGTCGAAGGATAGGAAAGTTACAGACAAATTCAGAAGACAAACGGCACTCCCTGCGCCTCAAAATCTGCTTTCTGGCGGGAAAGAAACTTATCACCAAGCTGATTGAAAAAGCCCTCCGCTTTAAGCTCATCCAGGGCGTCGTTTACCTCGGCGACAAGTTGATCGTTGCCTCTTTTTATTCCAATCGCCCAACGTTCCTCGCGCACCGGAGACAGTATCGCGAGCGTCGAATCGGCGTGCCTCCGGGCATTCTCCCAAACCGACATTTGATCATAGACAAACGCATCCGCATTCCCCTGGACAACTTCCATCACCGCAGAAGATTCACGCTCCACTGCAAGAATCTTTGCCTGTTTAAGCATGGATCGCGCCCAGACCTCACCTGTAGTCCCCTGTCTTACGACTACCGTGCGGCCCACTTGATCTAAGCCTTCCAATCCCAAAATGCCGGACTGGTTGTTAACCAATAAGGCGAGTCCGACAGTGAGATAAGAATCGGAAAACTGGATAGATTTACGCCGCTCCTCGGTATCTGTCATGGAGGAGATGACCATATCAATCCGTCCAGACTGCAAGGCAGGAATTAGCCCGACGAACGGGATGTTTTCAATGACAACCGGGCGCGCGATTTTTTCCCCGATTGCCCGCGCCAGATCCACACTCACTCCCTCTGGCTGACCGGAGGAACCAATGGTCTCGAATGGTGGGTAAGATAAGTCAGAACCAATCACCAATGATTTCTCGACTGATGGGGAATTGCATCCCACCAATGCAACTACAATACTAAAAAAGAAAATGATCCGGTGGACAGAATACTGCGACCACCGGATCATTTAAAAACTTAAATATTTGATTTTAAAATTCGGAGAACAAGAAACCCAACTATTCCAGCTTAGCAGAAGCAGCCGGTCCTGCGACGTTTGTATTACTCAAGAGACGCGCTTGGAGAATTCCGCCCTCACCACCTCGGCGCATCACAACAATTCCTTTGTCTCCATACGGTTGAGCACCCGCTACTGGAGGGGTAGATGGACTGGTTCCATCCCAGTTTTTTGTCGACAGGAAGGGCAACTGCGACTCGGAGGATCCAGCAGGAATTCCAGTAGTATCCGTCGTATCGTAGAGAAAGAGGGCGGAAGATCCGGAACTAAGCGATGCATCTGCAGCAACCCGTTCGGCAGACAGAAGCTTGCGCAGGTCGCCCTCGGTCAAATATTTGCCTGCCTGAAGCTCTGCGATCCATCCTGTGTAGCTCTTCAAAGTATCGACTGCCTCCGCACCGGGAAATCCTCCACCGACTCCGGCAGAAGTGTTATCCATGTCCATCGTTGTCGTCGCAAGATGGAGTTGGCGGACATTGTTCAGAGTCTGAGTCATCTGCCCGCGAGTTAAGGCACCACCGACTGCAGGAATGGCTAGAGAAGCCAAGATTCCGATAATCGAGATAACGACTAACAATTCGATGAGAGTGAATCCGTGAGTTTTCTTTGATGGGAGGTTCATAATTTTGTCTTTGTAGAAAGTAACCACACACTCCGCCTCCCGTCAATGGATTTCCGACTCCTGAGGGTCGGAAATTCGCGCATTCACGCTCGGCCTTCGAGGTGAACCTTAAAAGTTGCTAGTGTTTTGCGAGCCACGTGATCGATGAAAAACTCGCCGATGATTCTGTCCGCAATTGGCGCCAGGGCCGGAACCCGGAAATTCATCACATGAACGATCCGGACGAGCGTGCCATCGGGGGTGTCTTCAAATTTCCAGACTACCCCCATTCCCTTGGTGAACGCGCGCAAGTGGAGGAAATGGATTTCCAGACGCTCTCGGTCGATTGTTTGCTCGGACATCCACGCGATCGGGATTCCGGTGCGGTGAGCGGCCATTTTGACAATATGCCTGTCCACGCCGCGCTCAAGGTAAGTGATATAGCGGTAATGCGGTAGGATGGCAGGCCAGCGCGACAAATCTGCTGCGGATTTAAAAATAACCTCTTTGGGTGCTCGGATAACGATCGATGTTTCTGTGTTCATACGGAGTTTTTGCGGACCTGATAGGAAACATAGCATTCACCGCCTCGGACTTCCATGGTTTGCATCTTCAATCGCACGGGGGAGTCAAAAAATGCCGGATCGTTCCCAGTCAGGGTGGGTGCGTTTGCGCCGCCGAAAATCACGGGGCCAAATGTCAGGTGCAGTTGGTCCATGGCACCAATTTTGACCAAGCTCCGAAACAACGTGGGACCTCCCTCGCAGATCAGGGTGCGCACGCCGTATTGCTTCCGCAAGGTGCGAAGCACTACCGTGAGGTCAAGTTCTTCGCCATCCGCCAAGTGGAGGTCAGCGAGCGGTTCTAGCGTCGCTTGGATGCTTTTAGGCATTGCTGTTGTCGAAAAAACAATCCTCGTTGCCCCAGGAGTTTCAAATACTTTGCCTGCGGGATCCAGGCGCCCGCTGGCAGAAATCACGACCCGCAAGGGCTCAGCTGGCTTGCCCGCCGCGAGCCGAAGCTCCCGCAAATCATCATCCCGCAGCGTCATCGACATGGAATCTGCAGCGAGCGTCTTCCGGCCGACGACGACTGCGTCACCGGTAGCTCGGATTTCCAGCAAGCGCCGAAGATCTTGTTTGGATGTGAAGCCGGTCGGCGTGTGATTGCGCGTTGAGATCTTGCCGTCCGCGGTGCGGGCAAAATTGGCAACCACGCGGGGCCGGTCGGAGCGTCTCATGCGCGCTCAGGATGCTCAGCGATCGATTCGGTGACGGATTCCATCTCGCGCAGCGAAGCGGTTTTTCCGTCGCCCGGGCGGTAGATAAGATAGACCACACCACCGACGAGGCACCATGCGACAGCCATGAGGTAGCCAGAGATGCCGACGAGAACAGCCTCTGCGGCGGGC
>JBGSMR010000257.1:0-4037 GCA_041740065.1 Chthoniobacterales bacterium | reverse complement strand
AGAGGTCAGGCGGCGATGGATAGTAGTAATCGCAACTGGTGGGCCACCAGTCCCGGCAGCTGGCGCAATCAGTAAAAGACCGAGTTGCTGTTTCTTGATTGGTTTTAAGGCTTCGGCGATGAAGGATTTCGCTAATCGGTGGTGGAAGGGGTCGATGCACGAATCCGGACTTGAATTCGGCGAATCTTCTGTCGAATCCGGCGAATCTGACGATTCCGTGTTACCGGGTCTTTGACGTTTTGTTGGATCTCTACAATCCTAAGCTGCAAATAGGCTATCTCCTGCTCCGCTGGGCTTGGAGTTGGAGCGGGAGACGGAATCGGTCCCATAGGGCTTGGAGTTGGCGCGGCGGACGGAACCGGTCTCGGAGGAGAAGGTGGAATGATCGGGGCTGGCGAGGGAGAGACCGCAAACCGTGACGCGTATTCCGGAGAAATAAGCGTGTTATAGATGAGGTCGGTAAAGGCAACGGAGACGTTGTTCGAGTAGCGGATCGGCTGCCAGCGTTGGTAATAGAATTGGTTGAACGTCGGCTGGGTGCGGGTGAGGCCGGCGATTACGATAGCCGCGAGGGCAAGTATCTGGTTGCCCTGAGTGAGATCGGCCGTAGTACCCGCAAGATTAAAAGCTGTCATTCCCGAGACGGGCGGCGGATCGAAGCTCTCGGCGGAAATGCGCCCGAGCAGGGTGTAGCGACCACTAGGGAGCCCAACGATTGGCAGCCAATAGGCGATGTCCTCAGCGGTTGGCCGGGTTCCGATGGGCAGGACGAAAACGAGATAAACTCCGGCGATGAAAGCGGCATCGACGAGAATTGGATCGCCTCCAAGGTCTTGGGCAGTGAACTGCGACTTGATGTAGTTCAGGAGGAACTCGACGATGTTCTGGTTGAAGCCGTCAGACGTCTGGGTCACTAGCTGGTTCGTTGTCAGAGAGTTTGACTGGGCGATCCACTGCGTCGTCCAAAAATTGAGATCTTGGTAAGTGGGCGGGACGGCCTCACCGGGATCGAAGATATTGAACAGTTCGCTGAGATTGATCAGCGAGAAAATCAGCGCGACGTTAATCACCGGGAGGCTGGTCGAAGGATTGGCGGTGAACCCCGAGGTCAGGAGGTATGCGATCCATTCAGCACGACGGAAGAAGCTAAGGAATGCCTGGTCCTGCTCGGCGGGATTGGTGGAGCCGAAGCCGATCCACTCGCGCGCGGCGATGAGCTCAACGGCGGTGACAGGTCGGTTGAGAACGTCGAGATACGATTGCGTGATGAATGAATCGAGATCGTTGAGGGGGGTCTGGACGTCGTTCTTGAGTAGGACGGTCGCTGATTTAAAAAAGCCGAGAGACGTGTTGTCGTTCGGGGCACTGAGTAGGACGGTGAATGCGCGGGTGGTCGGCGTTGGGGTGTTCGGAGGATAAACCGGTTGGATGAGCGGTATGGAGATGGCAGCAGTATTCTGCCAAGCGCCAAAGGAGGCTGACCCCGTCGTTGCTACGTAGTCCACACCCTGTTTCGCAGTGCCGTCCATCGTGGTGAAATGGACGGTCAGTGGCTGCGAGAGATTCCCCTGACGGACGACGGTGAGGATGGCCGTTTTGCCGTCGGTGGCGAAAACGAATTCCTCGGCACCGAACTGCACGTCCTTGGGCGCTGAGTTGGCGTCGTTCCAGAGAGTGAGGGAATCGCGGAGTACGCCATTGATGTCAAAGTAGAGGAAAGAAATCGAGTCGTCGTTCGCACTGACGAGTTGGGCACCGTAGTTTTCAACGCGGGCGATGCTGCCCGGGATGACGAAGTTCGGATCGAACCCCTGCTCAGGAACGAAGCCGCCAGCACCGTTGACGATATACGGGATACGGGGCAGCGAGTAGTTGGGTTGGTTCGTCCAGTCGGCATCGGGCATAGATAGCCGTTCGTAGTTGTGGACATGGCCCGTGATCACCGCGGATGCACCCCATTGCTGGAACGGCCAGCGCATCGTCTCATACTGCGCGTCCCGGGCTCCGGTGGCGGAGTAGTAGGGCGGGTGGTGGAAGATGACAATCTTCCACCGGGCGGTGGATGCTGCGAGGCGCTGTTGGAGCCACGCACCCTGGGTGGCATTCACCGTTGCGGAGCAGGTGTTCGCCTTGTCTGAGATCGTCTGGTCCCTCCAGTAGCGTCCGTAAGGGGTCGGCTTATTACTGTCAAAGACAAAGAGGTGAACCGAGCTGGGGCCGGTGGCCGTGCCGAGGCGAACGTCGTAAAATCGGATATTCGTCGCTTCGGTGAATGGGGCGTATGTGCCGCAGACATAACCATCCTTATTGGTGTCGTAGCTTTGGCCGACGGCGTTCGAAACGAAGTTGACTGTGGTGTAAGGAGCCTGGGGGCCCCGTAGCGAGTTCGCGAGGTAGTCGATGTAGGGCTGGCTGAGAGCAATCTTTGCAGTGGTTGGGGGGAAGTCGTCGCCGACATCGCCGTAGTCGTGATTGCCCAGCGCGGAGAAGAAGCGGTTGTAACGAGGGGCGTTGGATGGGTAGGGGTAATATTCCGGATACCCGGTGCCTTTTGGGTAAATGAAGCTCGAAAAATTCTTGCCGATGTTTGTGTCGATCGTCGAGGCCTCACCGAGGATGTAGTTGTCGTCTCCGACAGATACAACATAGTCAGGGTCCCATGAGCGAATCATCGCGCCAAGGCGATCAACGGGGAATTCTTGATCACGGAGCGTTTCGCCGAAGTCTCCGATGATCGCGAAGCGAACGGTCGCTGATGCGGACTGAGCCTGGGCACTGCGGGGCGCTAGAATGCCGAGGAGATGTCCGGAGGCGAGTGTCGATCCGGTGAGCGCGGTGAGTTTGAGGAAGCGCCGGCGGCTAATGCTGGCAGAGGATTCGCTTTCGGTAATCACTCTGGATTTATCGTTGCGGGTAGCGCTGGCGTCAAGTGAATCCATGGTTCAGCCAGCAGTTATCATTTTGGCTTCCGGGAGCAAAAGGGGTCAGGCATGGATTATTGACAACTCAATCCTCCGTTGCCACGCACCCCACTCTTTTTGACCGTTCATTCTTTCCCGGGTCCACCGAATAGTCCGGCAGCAATGGGATCGATCTCCCATTGACAGTTTTTCGCTGATCCAATCCAGAGTCACGGTCGTTTCGCGCTGAACCATCTCTGCCAGAAGTCCCTTGCGCCAATCGCTTTTTGCCGCTGCCTGCAGTTCCTTGGCCGAAACTCCGAAGACTTCCAATCCTGCCTGGATCAATTCCCTGCCTCGGTTCTCCCCGTGATCTTTCCTCACTGCGGCGTCAATCCGCGTGGGCACCTTTTTGTTTAGATCGATTCCGTTCAAGCGCTTGAGCAGTTCCTCCTTAAATTCCTGCGATCCGAAAAACCAACCCCGCTGCAAACTCGAATAGACGGCCAGGCTCGTGTTGCCTTCGCCTTCGGAAAACGCTTTTCCGGCCTTGGACGGGGCGTTCCAGTCCACTCGCTGCTCGAGGATTTCCAAAAATCTTCTTCTTCCGGAGCCTCGGTCCTCACATCCGGTCACCCTCAATCCCAGGGCTGTTTCAAGCCACTCGGGCCGCTTTTCAGGTTCCATGAGGTAACCGCGCAGACTGCTCCAACCAAAAGTCTCCAGGCCATCCTCACGATGCACGATTCCTGCTCGAACAGGATTCAGATGAATATAATCGAGCAAAGCCCAGAAACAATTTCCTGGCTCGACCAAAATCGCCTTGTATCTCCCCCCGAACACATGCCCCCACAAACCATGGCGGACATTGATGCGCCTGGTGTAGGCATTCTGCATCCAGCCCATTCCTGTCGACAGATTTGCCTCCGGCGTCTCCACCAGCAAGTGATAGTGGTTCGTCATCAGAACCCAAGCGTGAATCCGAAATCCGGCCCGCTCCGCCGCTTCTCCCAGAGTCCGGACAAATGTCTTCCGGTCCTCATCATCCCTCACAATAGCCTCCCGCCGATCCCCCCTTGCCATCACGTGGTAAAAAGCCCCCGCGTATTCAATGCGAACCTGTCTAGCCATACTCCC
>JBGSMR010000244.1:0-4185 GCA_041740065.1 Chthoniobacterales bacterium | reverse complement strand
TCCGAATCAAGACCCGCCATTGGGCGATGGCCAGACAGCTTTGCTCGGCCTTGATGTTTGGGAACATGCCTATTATTTGACATATCAAAATCGGCGCGCAGACTACATCACTGAGTGGTGGAATGTAGTAAATTGGCCATTTGCTGCCGAGCGATTCGCCGCAGCTAAAGAATAGTTTGGCGCACAGCCTTCACGTCATTGCGTCTTTCCTTGCGCAGAGGCATAAAGCGAATACCGTGGCGGCGATGTTTCGACTGACCCGCCGTGAGAGATCGTTGGTGCTTGGCATTATATCCGCCCTGCTCGTCGGCGCGGCAGTTAAACTGCACCGGGCAAACACTGTGATACCTGTCGAAAATCCGTCCCACATCCATGCAGACCGTTAGCTTTCAAGAAGCCGTAGCCGCTATTGTCAAAAGAGATCCCCGTTTCCAACCGGAGGCGTATGAATTCGTCCGCGACGCGCTCGAATACACAATCAAAAAAACCCGGAAGGCACGCCGATCTGAACCGACCGATATCCCAACGGGAGAGTTGCTGGATGGCATTCGCTTATATGCCCTCAAGGAGTTTGGGCCGATGGCTATCACTGTACTCGATTTTTGGGGAGTGCGATCAAGCGAGGATTTTGGACATTTGGTTTTCGGCCTAGTGGACGCAGGAGTATTTTCAAAAACTGACAACGACACGCTTGAGGAGTTCCGCCGGGGGTATTCTTTTGACGAGGCGTTTTTCGATCCTTTCCGTCCCCGGCATAAACAATCGAACGCCGCCCCCACCCAGGGAGTCGAACTTCCCCTATGAATCTCCCGCTGATTTCTGTTTTATTTATGGCGACCCTTGCATCTCTCTCCGCTGCTGAAAAATCTGGCACCAATGCTTCCCCGGTAGCACCCGCAGCTCCACCGTCCACACTGCGAATCCCATCCAGCAAGGCGGAAGTGACCACCCTGCCAAATGGACTCACTCTGATCATCGAGGAGGACCGGAGTGCACCGGTCGCGAGTGTGCAAGCGTGGGTAGGGACCGGAAGCATTCATGAAACCGATTGGATGGGCGCCGGGCTATCGCACATCCTTGAGCACATGCTTTTCAAAGGAACAGAGACCCGAGGTGCCGGCGATTTTGCACGCTCGGTACAAGACCTTGGAGGGTATATCAATGCTTACACCTCCTTCGACCGAACCGTTTATTGGATTGATGTGCCGTCCTCGGGAGCTGCAACAGCCGTCGAAATCCTCGCTGATGCGATGATGAACTCGACCTTGCCCAAGGACGAATACGACAAAGAACAGGAGGTCATCCGACGCGAGTTTGCTATGGGATTCGACGATCCAAGCCGGGTGGGTTCGCAGCTCATGTTTCGCACCTTGTTCGCAGAAAGCCCTTATCGCCATCCGGTGATCGGGTATCTCGATGTATTTAACAAACTGAGCCGCGATGACGTGATGGCGTATTACAAACGGCGATACGTTCCGAACAATATGTTTTTTTCTATTGTTGGCGATGTGGATGGAGCAGCGATCCGCAAGCAACTGGAAGCATTTTTTGCCAATTACCCCCGCGTGGCATTGGAGGCGGTCTACATCCCTGGTGAGGCAGACCAGATTGGTCGCAGAACAGCGCATGAGGAATTTCCTACAGAGCTCACACGATTGAATCTATCCTGGCGCATTCCTCCGGTAACCCATGAGGATATGCCGGCGCTCGATTTGCTTGGCACTGTGCTTGGTGGCGGAGCCAGCAGCCCGCTGTATCGCGAGATCCGCGAAGAGAAGCAACTCGCATTTGGCATTGGAGCAGGATCCTACGCACTGTCAGACGGCGGGGTATTTGCCATCCAAGCAGTGTGTGATCCCGACAAGCGTGAAGCAGTCGAAGAAGCCGCGCTACTGACATTAGAGCGATTGAAAGCAGACGGGGCGATCCCTGAGAGCGAACTCGAAAAAGCACGCAAGTCGCTACTGGCTTCGCAACTCAGTCAGCTCACCACGATGCGTGGTAAGGCATCCGACCTTGGATCTAACTGGCTTCTCACACGCAACCTAAACTTCAGCGCCGACTATCTTGATGCCATCAATAAGACGACCGTTGATGACTTGCAGCGGGTCGCCCGCACGTACCTCCGGTCGGACACGGTGAGTGCCACGTCCCTCAATCCGGTGGGATCCTTAACCAATGATGTCGCTCCCGTGGAAACTAACGTGGATAAAACATTAAAGGCGTTCACACTCCCCAACGGACTTCGCCTAATTGTCCGCGAAAACCGACGGATACCGCTCGTTTCCATGGTCGCAGTATTTCAAGGTGGACTGCTTTCCGAGACTCGGGAAAAGAACGGCGTGAGCCGTCTGCTTGCCAATGCATTGATTAAAGGCACGACTTCGCGCTCCGCGGCAGAGATTGCCGAAACGATTGAAGCTGTGGGAGGCCAACTGAATGCCAACTCCGGCAATAACAGCATCACCGTGGACGTTTCCGTGTTGGCACCGGATGTCGCACTGGGATTGGATATCCTGGCAGACGTTATTACTAACCCTACATTTCCGGAAGCAGAAGTTGCAAAAGAACGGAGTGCTCAGATTGCGGCAATTAAAGCAGAGGAAGACCAGATCACGTCGGTCGCGCGCAACCTGCTCCGGGAATCTTTGTTCGGTTCGCATCCGTATGGACTGCGCGGTGCTGGCTCTTTAACCGCAGTGACCGCCCTCACCCGCGACGATGTTCAGTCTATGCACGATCAAACCTTCACGGCGAACAACGGGGTGCTTGCAGTGTTTGGGGACGTCAATGCGGACGAAGTTTATAAACTCGCGAAAGAAGCATTTGCCAAACTTCCGAGTGGACCCGAACGGGTGAAGAAATTCCCTCCGGGCCCGACGGTCGCAGAGACCCGCTCTGTGTCAGAAGAGCGGGACAAGAACCAGGCTGTAGTCATGGTTGGATTTCCCGGATTGGACTTATTCAGTCCAGACCGAGCAACGTTGGAAGTAATCGAGACGGCATCGTCGGATCTAGGGTCTCGGTTCTTCGACCGTATTCGCGAGCAACTAGGTCTTGCATATTTCGTCGGTGCGTCACAGCTCATCGGCCCGACGCCCGGCATGTTTGCATTTTACGTCGGAACAGACCCGACCAAAGTGGAACTTGTCCGAACTGAGTTGAAATCCGAAATCGCAAAACTCGCCGCCGAAGGATTAACTGAAGAGGAACTCACGCGTGCGAAAAGCAAAATTCTCGGCGCCGAGGCAATCCGAAATCAAAGTGACGGCGCGATGGCACAGGCGATCGCGCTAGACGAATTATTTGGCGTCGGGATGGACAACTACACCAAACGTCCTGCCGAGATTGAAGCGGTGAAACCCGAGGATGTGCGTCGCGTGGCGAAACAATTCCTGGATGCGTCAAAGTCCATCGACGTTACGGTTCTGCCGCCAAGTCCCGCTGGCACCCCATCACCATCCGCAGACAATCCCCCCTCTGTCCAGTGATCGCTAGAATTTTACTATCATGAAGTGGCTTGACGCACTCGAACGCCGATTTTCGCCATTGGCGATTCCCGGAATCATCCGCTACGTCGTGGCGCTTAATGCACTCGTATACATCCTCATACTGGTATCGCCAGGTTATCAGGACCTGATCAAGCTCTCGCCAGAGTTGATCGTCCAAGGGCAAATCTGGCGCTTGTTCACGTGGATCTTCATTCCGCCGACAATGAGCCCGATTTTCATCTTCTTCGCATTAATGCTGATGTGGATCTACGGAGAGAATCTGGAAAGCCAATGGGGCACGTTCAAGATGAACCTGTTTTATGTGACCGGCATGGTGGGATGCACAGTGGCAGCTTTTTTTGCTGGTGAGAGTCTAGTCTACAATGCGCTTCTCAATTCGTCGGTGTTTTTTGCCTTTGCGACGCTGAACCCCAACTTCCAACTGCTGTTGTTTTTTATCTTCCCGGTCAAAATCAAATGGCTGGCATGGGTCGCAGTGGCAATGCTTTTGCTCCAAGCGCTTGCCGGCACCTGGACCACGCGTCTCGCGCTCTTGGTCACGTTTTCAAATTACCTCCTGTTCTTTGGGCCCGAGTTTTTCAGCCGGACCACGGAGGCACGAAAGACAGCCGTTCGGCGCAAGCAGTTTGAATCAGCAACGCTATCTGACGAAACCCTACACAAGTGCCATACG
>JBGSMR010000225.1:0-15043 GCA_041740065.1 Chthoniobacterales bacterium | reverse complement strand
TTGTTGGTGTTGGTGGTGGTTTCGGTGATCATTCTTCCTGATTTTCTACTCCGGTTTTTTGTCATGGTGATAACCCGGTGTTTTTACCGGGTGCAGCATCGAGGACTAGAGAATCTGCCGTCCGATGGACCGGCGCTCATCGTTTGCAATCATGTGAGCCTCATGGATGCGCTTTGGTTGTTATCCTTGGTCCCACGGCGCTTGCGCTTTCTCATGTCGCGCGAATATCTCGCCAATTGCCCGGGATTTGTACGGTTCTTGTTTTCGCTTGCCGGAGTCATTCCAATTTCTACCAACGACCCGCCAAAAACCGTAATGAAAGCGCTGAAAATGGCGCGGGAGGCCATGGAGAACGGGTATATTGTTGCAATTTTTCCTGAAGGGGAACTTTCGCGAACCGGCCACATGCAGCCGTTTCGGGCCGGATTCACCCACATCGTTAAAAACAAAAATTGGCCCATTGTCCCGCTGGCAATCAATGGGGGATTCGGCAGCCGGGCAAGCCATGCTTTCATTCATCCCCACGTGTTCGCCCCCGAGGATTTTCTTCGCAAGATCACCGTGGTTGCAGGTACACCGATGATGCCGGGCGCCAGCGTTAGGCAAGTTCAGGAATCAGTGCGGGAACTATCTGCCGCCGCCGCCTCGGTGGCCGCAGATGATCATGTAGGGCGGTTGTTTGTAAAAATCGCAAGAAAAAGCCCGGGCCGCCGTGCCATCTCTGATTCGTCAGGGAAGGTGATGGATTACAAAACTACGCTCATTGCCGCGTTGGGACTGCGTCGGGTCTTACGCCGCCAGGTGCCGCCACTAGAAAATGAGGTTGGTGTCATTTTGCCTCCGTCCGTGGCCGGAGCGCTGGTCAATCTCTCGCTTGCGATCGGATCGAAAATCTCGGTGAACCTGAACTACAGCGGATCTCGCGAAGCGGTCCAATGCGCGATCGATGCGGTGCCGCTGAAAACGATCATTTCTTCCCGCGCAGTGTTGGAGAAGCTCCCTGACCTACCTCTGACTCCGCGCGTCCTTTTCGCGGAAGATCTCTTTCGTCAGATTCGAACAATCGATAGGGTCTTTGCATGGTTTGAGGCGACGTTTCTACCGGCTGCATTCGTGGTGAATCCGGTGGCGTGGTCACCGGATAGTCCAATCACCATCCTGTTCAGCAGCGGCTCGACGGCCCTGCCCAAAGGAATCGCACTTTCTCACCGCAACATTATCGCAAACGTGGACTCGTTTTCTTCCGTGGCGCGGCCGCGGATCGACGACTGTGTCTGCGGGGTCCTCCCGTTTTTTCATTCGATGGGATACACCACGACGATCTGGTTTCCTCTCACGCGCGGTATCGCGGCGGCGTATCATCACCATCCTCTGGAGACAGACGGCATCGACCGGATTGGTGCAATCAACAAGCTGACGATACTTATTGGAACTCCCACGTTCATGCTGGCGTGGGCGCGCAAAGTCCAGACGGAGACGTTTGTCAACGCACGCTGGGTGTGCGCTGGCGCAGAAAAACTCCGCCCCAAAGTCGCCGAACTTTTTGAAAAAAAATTCGGCGCGCGTCCGATGGAGGGGTATGGAAGCACGGAATGTTCGCCGGTCATCGCAGTCAATGTCCCGGACGTCGAGGTGGACAACCTGTATCAAGCGGGATTCCGTGAGGGATCCGTGGGCCGCTTGCTGCCCAATGTGTGCGCCCGTGTGGTCGATCCCGAGTCTGGCGTCGATGTCGAGTCGGGTCAGCAAGGGCTTCTGATGGTCAAGGGCCCCAGTGTCATGCTGGGGTATTGGAAGGCACCTGCCCTCACGGCAAAGGTCCTTGTGGATGGATGGTATAATACCGGTGACATCGTGAAAATCGACGAGGATGATTTCATTTTTATCACTGACCGCCTTTCGCGATTCAGCAAAATTGCTGGTGAAATGGTCTCACACACTGCCGTTGAATCCGCGCTTCACGACATCCTTGGCTGCAAACCAGACCAACTCGCTGTGGTCGGAAGACCCGATGAAAAGAGAGGCGAAAGACTGGTGGCTATCTACGAACAAGCGTTGGGGTCCCCTGACATCCTCTGGAAGCAAAGCGCTGCGCCCACTTTACCCAATCTCTGGCGGCCGGGGTTATCTGACTGGTGCCCGGTGGAAAAGATCCCATTCCTTCCAACAGGGAAGCTGGATCTTGGCTCATTGAAAAAGCTTGCTGAGGCTGGCGATTGATCGGGCTAGCCCAATCTGCCGATGTTCCGATGACCGTATTTGACTAATGCCTTCAGTTAGAGCATCATTTTATCCGCTCGCAACACATGCTTTTTTGGCTCTTTGTCCTCCAGACTGATCTTTCCGATGGCTCGTTCCAACGCAATTGAACTTGAAAAGGCATTTAGCCCCATGCGCGATGCAGTGTTGCTATGGGTGGGATTGATCGTAGTCAGTCTCGTCAGTCTCCTCTATGTAGGATATAGTGCCGAGCGGGTTCTTGAAAGCGAAGCCCGGACGCTGGCGGAAAAATCCGCCAATCTGAGCACCATTTTGCTTGACAAAAATGGACATGCACAATTCGCCCGGGATGGGAAAATGTGGTCTGCGCAGCACAAGGCATTGATCGAGCCCTTACTCGAATTCCATCGGAAGTTTCCAGATACCGCACGCATCCGCACAGTGGTGCAAGAGGGCGGACGGATGCTCGTCATTCTCGATACCGAATCATTTGCAGGCGAGGTCGGGATTAATCGGCCGGTCGATCCGCAGTCGAACCGCTCACCCATGAGCGACTCTGACAATGAATCGGATCTCGCGGAATCTGCAATTGCACAGAATAGCTCGCTTATTGAGACGGAATCAGATCCCGGTCCATTTGGTGATTTCCTTACGGCTGCAGCTCCTCTGGCAGGGGGAGGAGCGGTGTTGGCAACGGTGGATGTCAAAAAGCGCAGAGAAGCCCAGCGCAGGATCATTGACGTTGTCTTCATTGGATGCGCGATCTCCCTGCTGGCGGCGACAGTTATTGCTGTAGGATTTTTTAATATTCGCTCTTCGTTAATGGTCGTGGAGTCCTCAGAACATGAAGCACAGCGGGGAAAGCAATGGGAGCAGGCACGAAATCAGCGTGTAGTCCTCGCGTTGGGTCAGCTTGTGCTTCACCGCGATTTTAAAAATGATTGTCTCCTCTGGAGCGGTGACCCCACGGGCACCCTCGGAATTCGATTGGATAGTATGCCGCTCAGGCCTGATGGATGGGAAGATCGTATCCATCCAGAGGATCGAGGCAGCTTAAAGAGGGCGTTGTCCGAAGCGAGAGTGCACTCGCATGTGTTCGAGATCGAATATCGTGTTCGCTCTGAGTCGGGAAAATGGGCCTGGATCAATGAACGTGGCGTGGTGTCGTTTGGTCAGGATGCAGACCCGATCGCAGTAGACAGCGTGCTTCTGGATATCACGGACAAAAAGAACGCAGCCGAACGCCTCGCAGCGCTGGCGCTCATTGCGAGCCGAACAGACAACGCTGTATGCCTAATGCAGCCGAATGGGTCAATTGATTGGGTGAACGATGCATTTGAGCGAGTCACAGGATATACCCGTGAGGATTCCCTGCATCTATCTTTTCAGGAAATTGTTGGATCTTCGGGAGCGTCGGCAGACGCGGTCAGAGCCATGCTCGGCACTGCGGCTTTGTTAAAGTCGCATGTGGCAGAACTTGAGCTGTTGAATAAAGAGAAATCGCCGTACTGGGCGCACCTGGAAATCCAGCCGCTCACGGATGCCAGTGGACAGGTGACGAAGCTCGTGGCAATTCAAAGCGATCGTACGGCCGCTAAAGAATTTGAGTCCCGGCTCGTTCGTGCCAAGGACGCTGCCGAGGCCGCAGATCGGGCAAAGAGTGAGTTCCTCGCTGTGATGAGCCATGAAGTTCGCACTCCTCTCAACGCTGTCATTGGTTTCACCAGCCTCCTCCTCGATTCACCTCTCTCCGAACAACAGCGCGATTACCTGCGGACGATCTATTCCAGCGGTGAAAGTCTGCTTTCACTTGTAAATGATATTCTCGATTTCAGTCGCATGGAGGCAGACAAATTCATTTTGGAGAAGACGCATTTTGATCTCAGACAATCGATTGAGAGCACCCTAGATTCACTCGGGCCGGCGGCGGCAAAAAAGGGCCTCGAACTGATATGTGACCTTGCTTCTGAGACACCTCTCATGATTTCTGGCGACCAGAATCGACTCCGGCAGGTAGTCCTGAATCTCGCAGGCAATGCAGTGAAGTTTACGGAAACTGGCGAGGTCGTCGTATCTGTGCGGGTTGTCGGGCGGCAGGGTGATAATATTCGGCTCAGGTTTGAGGTGCGTGACACTGGACCGGGCATAGATCTCGATCACCAATTGGAACTTTTCAAACCTTTCAGCCAAGCGGATTCCACCGCAACCCGCAAATACGGAGGCACTGGCCTCGGGTTGGCAATCTCGAAACGGTTGGTCAAGCTGATGGCGGGGGAGATGGGCTTGGAGAGCTCACCGGGTAATGGATCGACGTTCTGGTTTGAGCTTCCCACCGTGGCTTCGTCCGACCGTGACCTCGACTTTGCCGGAGTTTTGCCACTGCGTGGGCAGTCTGTGATCCTTGTTGAGCAAAATACCTCGCTGCGTACGATGATTACGAATCAGCTTACCCGCTGGGGTATGCAGGTGAAGGGATTTGCCCGCGGACGCGATGCAATATTCGCCGCAGAGCAACGCCGCTATGATGCCGCAATCATCGACATGAACATCAAAGACATTGATGGAATCCGGCTTGCAGAACGCCTGCGCCGAGTGCCAAGGGGGGGCGTGGATAGAATCCTGCTGATGGAGATGCCTGGTAGTAAATCTATCGATACGTCCACGCTTCCGGGTATCGTACAGGCGATTTTTAAGCCGATTCGCATGGGCAATCTGGCCGAAATACTGCTTCGAACAACTTCTGATTCCCCTGCGAAAACACCCGAAGAATCTGAACCTCCACAGACCACCGCCGAGGAAGATCGTCGGCTGGCAGTCGAATCCGAATCTCCAGTCGTGGCTGTGGAATTGCCGCGCGTGCTTGTGGCGGATGACAATGCGGTGAATCGAAAGCTTCTGGCTAAAATGCTAACGAAACTCGGGTTTGAAAGTGTGATGGCGGAAAATGGTCGCGAAGCGGTCAGTGCCGTGGAGTCCTCTCATTTTGATGCGGTTCTCATGGATTTGCAAATGCCGGAGATGGATGGCTTAGAAGCCACACGTCAAATCCGGAAGCAGGGTTTTTTGCTGCCTATTATCGCCATCACAGCCGACGTTATGCCTGACGATCAAGCGCGCTGCGCAACCGCTGGGATGAATGATTACCTCTCGAAACCGGTAAGATCCACCGCGCTTGCGGCTTCGCTTGATAGTGCGTTAGGCCGTGTTAAATCCTAGTAATCACCGTGCCAGCAACGCCGCCGACAGGAATCGGCGTGCCAAGCTGCCACTCGTTGGCGGACATGCGCTTCCGACCTTCCATTTGCACTTGTCGGATAAGTATGGATCCATCGCCCGTAGCAATCAGCGTGCCCCGGTCGTCTGCACGTAAAATGCGCCCGGGTTCGCCGCCGGGTTTGCGACACGCAATTGCGGAAAAGATCTTCACATCTCGACGCGTTCCATCACTCAGTGGAATCGTTGTCCACGCGACAGGCCATGGGTTCATTGCGCGGATCTGGCGTTCGATCTGTCGTGTCGGCAGGGACCAATCAACTCTCGCATCAGCCCTTGTCAGCCGTCCAGCGTAAGAAGTTGCAGTATCATCCTGAGGCGATCGCTCCGCGGTGTGGTCGGATAACTGATCGATCGCTTGCGAAAGGGCTGAGGCGGCAACCTCGGAGAGTCGGTCATGTAATGATCCGGCCGTGTCACGCCGCTGGATGCGCTCGCGCCTCATAAGCAAGACATCGCCCGTATCGAGACCTTCTGCCATATACATTACCGAGATACCCGTCTCACTTTCCCCTGCGGAAATCGCTGCGTGGATTGGCGACGCGCCGCGATACTTCGGGAGCAGTGATGCATGCAGGTTTAGACATGCGACCCGCGGCAGATCCAATACAGATTTTGGTAGGATTTGACCAAATGCCATAACCACAATCAAATCGGGATTCCAGATCTTAAGTGTCTCCAGAGAATCGGGTTTTCGCAGCGAAACGGGTTGAAATACCGGCAATCCGGACATGTTGCCAAGTTCCTTGATGAGGGATCCCTTCAGCGCGCGGCTGCGGCCCGCGGGTTTGTCAGGCTGCGTTACCACGCCAACGACATCGCAATCGCACCGGGCGAGGAGTAGCTTCAGGGATGGCAGGCCAATCTCCCCGGTTCCCATGAAAACCGTACGAAATGCAGGGCGCGACAAAGGAGGCTCAGGAATCGACATCAAACCCGGCCCCGGTCTTGACAACCTCCGACAGGATCTCGGAAAGCACTTGAATGGGTGCCTGAGTGGCGTCAATGGTATGAGTCAGAGTCTCACCGTAGTGCAGGAGCAGCGGCTTTGATTCATCTTCGTAGGTCTGGAGACGACGGCGAATGACCTCTTCGTTCGCATCATCGAGACGGTTTTCTTTTAGAGCGCGGCGCTTGAGCCGCTCGACGAGCTTGGCGCGTTCCGGGCACGACAAATGAAACACTTTCTTCACGTCGATTATATCGTGCATCAATATTGCCTGGTTCACATTCCGCGGAATGCCATCAAGCACGAGAAAATCAATGTCTGGGCGAAATGAATGAGCCTCCACGCACGACTCGATCCGCACGCGCCAGAGCTCGACCGTGATTTCGTCGGGAACCAACTGGCCTCGACTAGAGTAGTCCAAAAAGGCACGTCCGAGGGTGGTGCGGGTGTCGATAGAGCGGAAAACATCGCCACAAGCGCAGTGAAAGAACCGGGGAACTCTCCCCAAGGTAGTGCCCTGTGTTCCTTTACCGCTTCCTGGAGCGCCGAAAATTAAAAACGTTCGATATTTATTCATTGGGGACGTTTGAGAATAGCTGGACCCGCGCCGGATTGCAATTCCGATGCTTCTGCGGCGGGCAGAATTCGCTATTGCAACATTTTGTCGGTTTTTGTGTTTCCAAGATGGCCGGTTTGACAGATGTTGGTAAGTCCCTTTAACCAGAAATAATTCTCCGATCCTGTGGCTCTTAACGTCGATTACACTCTAAATATCCTCCTCGAATCCGGACTCGTTACCCGATCTCAGATCGAAGCTGCCCGGGAGTCGAACACCCTCGGAAATCCCGTGGATGCGCTCGTGGCCGAGGGTGTCATTACCGCGGAAGATATCTCACGAACGCTTGCCTCTAACAGCGGCTTGGACTTCATGGACCTCGCTCAAGTGGCGGTGCCGCCCAATGTGATCGAGATCCTTTCGGAGCAGGACGCCCGCCGCTACCACGCCATCCCCGTCGCAGAGCGCGGTGACGCGGTGACAATTGCTATTTCTGATCCGATGGATTTCGAGGCATTTGATAGCCTCACATTTCTGCTCAAACGGGAGGTTGAATTCGTGTGCGCCACCAAGCAGCAGCTGGATGCGGCACTCGATCAATATTACGGCCCCATCCAATCAGACTCCAGCGGGGTAGGGGGCGAGGGCGGTATGTCTTTCGGTGCGGATGACGATGACGATGGCGACGCTCCTATCATTAAGATGGTCATGACACTTCTGCTGGAAGCTTATAAAAGCCGGGCGAGTGACATTCACCTGGAGCCTCTGATCAAAACATTTCGCGTGAGATTCCGCGTCGATGGCGTTTTGCAGGAGATGCCGAGTCCACCGAAAAAACTTCAGTCTGCCATCGTCAGTCGTCTCAAAATTATGAGTGGCACTATGAGCATCGCTGAAAAGCGCTTGCCGCAGGATGGGCGTATCCAAGTCCGCATCGGGAAAAATGCCATCGATCTCCGGGTTTCGACGATCCCGACCGTCCATGGTGAAAGCGTCGTCATGCGAATTCTTGATAAGTCCGCGCTCGTGCTGGGCCTGCCCGATCTCGGATTTCTTAGTGATGATCAAGCGAAGTTCGAGTCGCTCATTCAGCTCCCAGATGGGATTTTGCTGGTTACGGGCCCGACCGGGTCTGGTAAAACAACCACACTTTATGCATGTCTGAACTACATGAATAAGCCGGATCGAAAATTGATCACGGTCGAGGATCCGGTGGAATACCAGATGTCTGGAATCAATCAGGTTCAAGTAAATACCAGTATCGGGATGACGTTCCCTGCTGCGTTACGATCGATTCTTCGACAGGCGCCGAACATTATCATGATCGGTGAGATCCGTGATGCGGAAACTGCCAGCATCGCCATCAATGCGAGTCTTACCGGGCACTTGGTACTGTCTACTTTGCACACCAACGACGCGCCAAGTGCGATTCCCCGCCTCGTCGATATTGGAGTAGCACCGTTTCTGGTTTCGAGTTCCGTTCGGGCGGTCATGGCTCAGCGGCTAGTCAGGCAGTTATGCCCTGCCTGTCGCGCTCCTACCGAGTTGTCGGAGTATGAAATGAAAACTTTAGGCTTGGAACCTGGACAGATGACAGGTGCCTCCCCTATGAAACCGGTCGGATGCGAAAAGTGCCGCGGTAAAGGCTACAAAGGACGCAAGGGGATTTTTGAGGTGTTTATGGTCGATGACGAAGTGCGACATATGATCAACAACCGCGCTCCCACCCTCCAACTTCGACAGCGGGCGAGAGAACTCGGGATGCGGACGCTTCGTGAGGATGGCGTTCGCAAGGTGCTGTCTGGAATGACCACCGCCGAGGAGGTTATCACTACGACCATGGGCGATGCGCTCTAACCTGCCTCACATGGAATCTACCTTTTTATTAATTTTCCCAGAATGAATACGACAAACCTCATCGACCTTCTCAAAGACACAGCGCTGATCTCCGCAGAGGATGGTGATGAAATCATTCGCGAGGTCGCAGCCACTGGAAAAGTCGCCGAGGAAGTCGCTATCGATCTCGGATTTGTTACCGAAGACGGATTGTATCAGACACTTGCTGATAGCCTTGGAGCCGAACGGTATAATCTTGCGGAGTTTGAACCTACCCCGGAGGTGCTTTCGCTGATTCCCTCAGGCCTTGCGCGGCTGCATGGGGCACTGCCAATCGGCGCTCAGCAAAACACTATTTTTGTCGTCCTCACGGATCCCATGGATGCGCAGGCGCTGGAGGATCTGCGGTTTGCCCTCGGGCGTGAGATGCAAATTGCTGTGGGCCAAACGACAGCCAAAGTCCAAAGCCTCATCAATGAGCACTACGGCTCCGAAGCCAGTTCGATTGAGGAAATTCTTTCTCAGTTGGGATCTCCCGATGTGGAACTTAGCGAAGAGGTGACACTTGATGACGGGTTCAATGCCCAGGAGGCCGCGCAGCAGGCCAACACAACTCCCATCATCCGATACGTTGATCTGATCCTCGATAAGGCGATCCAAGCGCGCGCCAGTGATATTCATTTTGAGCCGTTTGAGACGGAGTTTAAGGTTCGCTATCGGGTGGATGGTGCTTTGTATGAAATGGACCCGCCGCCACGCCACTTGGCGTTGCCGGTGATTTCGCGTGTCAAAGTGTTGTCGAACCTCAATATCGCGGAACGACGACTACCGCAAGATGGACGCATCCAGCGGACAATCGGCGGCAAGCAGGTCGATCTCCGTGTGTCCACGTTACCGACCCAGTTTGGTGAAAGTGTCGTGCTCCGTGTCCTGGACCGGTCCAGCGTAAACCTCGAACTGGAGACACTCGGGATGCCGGACTACATCTACGAGTATATCCTCGAGACCATCCAAAAACCCAACGGCAATTTCATCGTCACCGGTCCGACCGGCTCAGGCAAGACAACGACGCTCTACTCTTGTCTCCGGAAAATTAATACCATCGATTCAAAGTTGCTCACTGCTGAAGATCCCGTGGAATACGAAATCGAAGGGATCATTCAGGTTCCTGTCAACGAGAGTATCGGCCTCACATTCGGCCGGGTGCTGCGTGCGTTTTTGCGTCAGGACCCCGACCGAATCATGGTCGGTGAGACGCGCGACATTGAAACGGCGCAAATTGCCATCCAAGCGTCGCTGACCGGTCACCTTGTATTCACAACGCTCCATACCAATGACTCCGCAGGGGCCGTCACTCGTCTCGTCGATATGGGAGTGGAGCCGTTCATGATTTCCGCTTCGCTGGAAGGGGTTCTTGCCCAACGGCTGATTCGGCGGGTGTGCTCCCGGTGCCGGACCGCTTACGAGCCTTCGGAGACCGTCCTCCAATCCTTGGGGCTCTCGCCGTATGATATCGGTGATAAAAATTTCTATTTCGGCAAGGGCTGCGACTATTGCAACCACACCGGCTATCGCGGACGAAAAGGGATCTACGAACTCCTGAAAATAAGTGACCCCGTGCGCGAATTAATCAATCAACGCGCTCCCGGCGTGGTGCTTCGCCAGAAGGCCATTGAGCTTGGCATGACCACGCTGCGTGAAGATGGGCTTCGCAGTATATTCGATGGAGATACCACCATTGAGGAAGTGTTGAAATACACTTAACAATGGAACAACTCGAGATCTTCGACATCCAGCATGCGCAGCCGGTTGCTGCGACCGATCAGGCGGACGAACGCACAATCCATCAGGAATTACGGGCATTTCGTGAATTCGGAAAAGCGACCGTAGTGACATCCATCGGAGAGGGCGCTGAGGCCGTCCCGGTTTACATCAACGAATTTTGGACTGCCAAACAACGCGCTGCGCATTCGCTACACGAGATCAGCTATCGCGCCTGTTTTAAACCACAGCTGCCGAACTTTTTCATTCAGCGGTTTTCGACTTTAGGTGACTGCGTTTACGACCCGTTTGGGGGGAGGGGAACAACCGCTCTGGAAGCCGCCCTCCATGGGCGCATACCCGTTTCTTGCGACATCAATCCGCTCTCTCGAATCCTGCTCGAAGCCAGGATGTTACCTCCAGACCTCACGCAGATCGACGAGCGGCTTAGGTCGTTGTCGCTGGATGCTCCAGTTGCGATGCGCGACGATCTGGAGGTGTTTTTCCATCCCCACACGCTTTGTGCCGTCAGTAACTTACGGGGCTATTTTTTGCAACGTGCTGCCGACGGCGGGCTGGATGCCGTTGACCGATGGATCAGAATGGTCGCTACCAACCGCTTGACCGGGCACTCTCCAGGATTCTTTTCCGTTTATACGCTGCCTCCCAATCAGGCTACCTCGGTGGTTGCTCAGGCACGCATCAATGCGAAACGGAGCCAAGTCCCGCCGCTGCGAGATGTCCGCGCTATCATTTTAAAAAAGTCCCGCAGCTTGCTTGCCGACCTCACCTCCCTCGATCGTCAGACACTCCGCGAGGTTGGCTCAAAGGCCCGGATGGTGACGGCTTCTGCTGACGCTACATCTGAAATTTTCGATAACTCGGTGCGACTGGTGGTCACGTCTCCGCCGTTTCTCGATGTCGTAAATTACCGCGACGACAACTGGCTGCGGTGTTGGTTTAATGGAATCGACGCGGCGACCCTCCCCATTTGGAACGCGCGCACAGAGCTCGCATGGCAGGAGCGTATGACCGGTGTGTTTCACGAGTTGCGGCGGGTGTTGGATCTCGGTGGATGGGTAGCATTCGAAGTGGGCGAAGTCCGAGGCGGAAAGATTCAGTTGGAACATGCGGTGATTCGCGCGATGCGCGCCGCGTCAATTCAACCGTGTCTCGTTCTCATCAATGCACAAATATTCACGAAAACGGCCAATTGTTGGGGAGTCGACAATAATGCATTGGGAACCAATTCAAACCGTGTGGTTCTCGGACGTAAGATAAATTAAACACCACTCATGGCTGACTACCTCACCGATCGATCACTTGTCGTCGATATCAGCAATACGTTCACGAAATTCGCTGTGGCTGATTCCCGCAAGGTCGGACGCGTTCACCGCATACCGACTGCAGAATTATCCGTTGCAAACTTCTCGAATGCAATCCGGGGGCTGCGCTTTCAACGAAGTATTCTGGCCTCCGTCGTTCCGGCGAAGTCGCGGATCATACATGAAGCGCTCGGCGTCAACGTCCTTGAGGTGAGCTCAGAAATCGAATTGGGTGTTGGGATCCGCTACCCAAAACCGGAAACGATTGGTGCGGATCGATTGGCGAATGCTGCCGCTGTGATTGCATTGTTTCCATTGCCCGCTGTGGTGGTTGATTTTGGCACGGCAGTGACATTTGATGTGGTTTCCGGTGACGGATTTTATACAGGTGGAGTAATTGCTCCCGGAATGGCAGCGCTTACCGAGTATTTGCATCAGCGGACGGCGTTGTTGCCGAAAGTTGTGCTCGCGAAGCCTCCCCGCGTAGTTGGACGTTCGACCCGCGAGGCGATGTTATCTGGGGCTGTAATCGGTTACCGAGGGCTGATTCGCGAAATTTTAGGGGAAATTGCGACGGAACAATTTGATGGCAAAATGCCATTTGTGATTGCCACAGGTGGTGATGCTGCGCGCATCTCAAAACTCCTCCCCCTGTTCGACGCCGTCGTTCCAGGACTCACATTGGAGGGGTTGCGGCGCATTGCGAAAAAAAACCCGATAGTTTGTGAACGAAAAAACTCGCCAAAATCCCCAGATACCTCCAAAACACACTTTTCCACTTCCAAGCGGCATGAACGACCTAAGTGACATTCGTCACATTTGCGTTCTTTGTTGCTTGTATTCTGGACCCACAATTCATACTTGGATCCCCAAAACAACCTACTCCTTTTAATACACCTATCATGGCCAAAATTTTATTGATCGTTGCCATCCTCGTCAGTCTTGGAACAGCAGGTATTTCGTATGTGAAGCGAGGCGACACAACGGCAACTAACGCCAATCTCGCGGCAGCTGAGTCCGCGCTAGCTTCTACCAAAGGCGAACTCGTCGGAGCCCAAAAAGAAGTAGCGACGTTAAAAGAAAATATCGATGCGACTACAGCAGCCAAGGCACAGGCCGATGCGGCTGCTGCGGCAGCAACTGCTCAAGCGCAAAAGGCAGCAGCAGATCTTGCCGCTGCGACCACTGCCGCAGATGAAGTGCGTGGCCAACTCGCTGCTGTGAATGCTCAAATCGAGGAGAAAGACCGCACGATTGCTGATCTCTCAGCTGCTACCAGCAGCGCACCGGCAGCCGCAGCGCCAGTCGATGACACTCGGTTGGCAGAACTCGAAGCGATGAATAGCAGCCTCCAAGCCAAGCTTACCGATGCGGACTCACAGCTGACCTCGCTCAAAAAGAGGGAAGATGATCGTGCAGCATTGAAAATGCGTGAAGGCCTCGAAGGTCGCGTGCTCGCGGTGAATCCGGCATGGAACTTTGTGGTCCTCAGCATAGGTGACCGTAACGGCGTGGTAAATAATGCTGAACTCCTCCTCAAACGAGGCACTCAGTATCTCGGTAAAGTGCGGGTCACTTCCGTCGAGCCTTCAACATCTATCGCTGACATCGTTGCGAATTCGCTGCCTGCGGGTGTTTCTGTTCAGCCGGGTGATAGCGTGATTTTTACCAGCTCGGCAAACTGAGTTTCAGCCTTTCGCATTTTATGAAACGCCCGTCGTCAATGGTGTCCCCGCGGTTCTTTGGAATCGTAGCTGGGCTGATTGTCCTCTGTGCGTTTTCCGGTTGTGAGAGTTCGCAAAAGCCTTCTTCCGCAGGATCCCGGGAATCCTCGATCCCGTGGAATCGTCCCGCTTCCTGGGAAGGCCCTGGCGTGTATGGTTCGGCTCTCGGCCAAGGCCGCTGACCCGACGCCATCCGCGTTGCTCCGCAACAGTGGCTGGTAGAATTCTCATCATCCGTGGCGGTGCAATCGGAGACTTTGTTCTCACCCTCCCGGCAATTCGTCTCATCCGTGAGGCATTTCCAGAAAGTCATCTCGAAATTCTCGGATACCGTCATATCCTTGAGATCGCAGCGCATCGATACTATGCTGACGCAACACGATGCATCGAGTATGGCCCGCTGGCAGGATTCTTTCATCCCTCAGCAGAATTGGATCCGGAGCTGGTGCAATATTTTTCCAGCTTTCACCAGGTAGTCAGCTACCTTTTTGATCCGGACGCGATTTTTTCCGGAAATCTTGCCCGTGCAGGTGTCAAGAATTTGATCGTTGGTCCTGGCAAACTCGATGATTCGAGCCACGCGACGGCACAATTGGCGGATCCGCTCGTTCGGTTGGGGCTCTTTCTCGAAGATTCAGGAGCCTGCGTATTTCCTTCCTCCGCTGATGTTGTCGCGGCTGAAATGCTCCTGCCAAAAGATAGTAACGCCTGCATCGCGCTGCATCCCGGTAGCGGAAGCACCATAAAAAACTGGCCACTTTCTAAGTGGAGCCTGCTGATCTCAGAAATTCAAAAAAGATACCCAGAAAAACCGATAGTTTTAGTGGGTGGAGAAGCAGATCAGTCGCAACTCCAGGAACTCCAGAGCAAATTCAGGGACAATATTCGAGTGCTTAATTCGATATCACTTCCGCAGCTAGCGGCATTTTTTTCCGGCTGTAGCGGGTTTGTGGGGCATGACAGCGGAATCTCCCATTTGGCGGCAGCGAGTGGAATCCAGTGTGCGTTGATGTTTGGTCCCACCGATCCAAATGTCTGGGCTCCCCGAAACCCCGCTGTGCACATCGTCTCTGCAAAATCCGGGCAAATGAATGACATTGCGCTGGAGTCCGTTCTTGCAGTGATGGATGATTGGACTCGATGAAACCTGGGTGTGTGCGGATTTTGGGCGTCGATCCTTCCCTGCGAGGCACAGGATTTGCCGTGCTTGAACAGGGGATCGATAATAAAATTCTGGCGCTGGATTACGGCGTGATTCGTAATTCTCAGGCCTTACGGCAATCGTCCTGTCTCGTGGCGATTTGTGATCGGCTTGCCGAGGTAATTCATAAATGGGAGCCCGATGCCGCTGCGTTTGAGGCGATTATTTATGTCCAAAGCTATCGGACGGCAATCACGC